>QZKZ01000302.1 GCA_004796465.1 Desulfovibrio sp. | reverse complement strand
CCCTCCCGCCCACCGGTGTCACGGATTGTGCAGGTTCCTCGCCCTTATCTTACGCTGGAAACTGCGCCCTCTTTCCAGACCAGACACAATTCTTTGCCCCGGCGGCACAATCCGCGCCACCGGCAATCCCGCCCATCGCGCACAACGAAACGCCCCGCGCCTTGAGTACAAGGAGCGGGGTAGGCAGGGCATTGAGGCAGCCCTCAAAGACCTCGGGAAACTCAGGAAGAGTTCAGGTTGGAATGGGGCAGATACTTGCTCACCGTGGCCAGGAACCGGTCGGGATCAACAGGCTTGGCCACGCATTGGGTCAGGCCGAGATCGCTGCCGATTTCCGCGTCCTGGGGCATGGTGAACGCGGTCATACCGATGATGGGCACGTCCCTGTGCGGCGGGCCGGACTCGCGGATGCGGCGGGTGGTTTCCATGCCGCCCATGCGGGGCAAGCGCAGGTCCATGAGCACCAGGTCAAAGGTGGCGCTTTTCATGGCCTCGAGCGCTTCAAAGCCGTCGCCCGCCACATGTACGGTGGCGTGGGTCTCTTCCAGAATATCTTTGAACAACCGCACGTGGGTGGGTTCGTCTTCAACCAACAGGATACGGGAATGAGTCATTACGCTTATTGTGTTTATTACGGAGCGGCATAGCCCCGCGCAGGTGCGGGAATATGGGCCATAAACCCACGTCTGTCAACTACCTCAAGAAAAAAAGGGGAATGCTGGGCAGTTGTGGTCAGCTCATGTCCAGCAAACGCAAAACCGCTTCACGCAGCTTGTCGGCCTTGATGGGCTTTGCTTGCCATTCCGTGATTCCGGCTTCAATGAGTGCGCTTTCCTCGCCGGGCTGGAAATAAGTGGAAATGAGCAGGATGGGGATATCTTTGTTCACGGTGTCTTGGGAACGGATGTGCTTGGCCAACTCCAGGCCGTCCTTTTCCGGAAGGATGAAGTCCGTGAGCACCAAATCATAAGTTTCGCTGCCAATGAGTTTCACGGCGTGGTCGCCGTTGTCCGCATGGGTGATGACCACGTCGCAGCCGTCCAGAATGGACTGGATGAGCAGGGCGTGTGCGGGTTCGTCTTCAACAAGTAATATGCGGGCCGACATTCGGTCGCTCCTTGGCGAGGTAAATTCACTTTCAAAAGGGCACAGTAGAGCCAGGCTCTGGGCCTGTCAACGGAAAAGGGGAGTATTACCTTTATTTACAGGGTGTACGGCTCGGATCACATCTTATGCAGCCGAGGTCCCTTGGGGCCGTCTTCCACTCGATACCCGGTACTGGCGATTTCGTCCCGCAGGGCGTCGGCCCGGGAAAAGTCCTTGGCTGCCCTGGCCTTGGCGCGCTCCGCCAGGAGGTCCTTGACCGCCGGAGGCCATTCGCTCTCAGGCAGGGGCAGGTCGTCCATGTCCAAAGCGCCCAGGACCTGGTCGATCTGGGTCAGGGCTTCCAAGCAGGTTCTGGCTTCAGACGGCGAGAGCAGGGATTCGGCCAAAAGCTGCTGGATGTCCCGGCAGAACTTGAACAGGGCGGGCCAGAAGCGGTGCAGGCTCAGGTCTTCTTCCATGGCCCTGCGCAAGCCGCATCTGAGGTTCACCAAGGCCTGCTCGGTCTCGGGCAGGGGTGAACCGGAACCGCGATCCTTTTGGGAGGCGGCTTCGGTGAGTCCGGCAGCCAGGCCCCTGACTTTGGCCAAGTTCTTGCCCCACATGGTGAACGAGTCCTCGGATATGGTCAGGGGTTTATGGTACGAGGTGGAGAGCAGCCACATGCGCAGGGCCGCGCCCTCGGGCAAGGCGGGCTGGTCCGAATCCTGGGAGGCTGCGGTAGGGTGCGTGGCCAGCCAGGCCTTGGGCGCGTACTTGCGGCCCAGAGACCAGATGGCGCGGAAGTTTTCCATGTGCGGGAAGAGGTGGGCCTGGCCCGCCAGGAACACGGTCATCTCCGGCAATTTGTCCAGGGCCGTGGCAGCCAATTGCAGGAACCAGGAGGGGCGGCCGTTGCCCCAGTCCGTGGCCAGAAAGTCCCCGGCCTTGAGGTCCTTGAGGCTGGCCCGCTTGAACAAGGTGAAGTCCTTGGGGTTGTCCTTGACATAGTCGGCCAGGTCCACAGTCTTGCCCGTGGCCAGCTTGCTCAGGTCCATGCGGCTCATGGAACCGTAGTCCGAAAAGCGCAGCACGTCGAAGTACACGGAACGCAGCTTTTCATACGCAGCGCCCCTGGCCATCAAAGAGCGGATCAGGTCCTGGGCCGTGTCCATGGATTGGCCTGCCGGGTGGAACACCACGCTGGAGTCCATGTTCCGGGCCTTGGCCATCTCGGTCAGGGTAGCCACGGCCTGTCGGGAGAACTCCTCACGGGACAGGTTCTGGTTGCGGGCCGCTTCCAGGGCGCGGTCGTCCATATCGGCCAGGCCGACCACGACCTTGGCTTGGCCGCCCTTGAACCGCATGTACCGGGCCAGCACATCGAGCAGGGCCAAGCGCCGCCAAAATTCAAGGTCATCGAGATTGTCCAGGGCCGGGCCCATGGTGAACAGGCCGAAACCCTCGGGGCCGGGCGCGGGAAAGGTGGTGTCGTGGGCGGCCAAGTCAAAGAGGCCCACGCCTTCCTTGGGCGGTGGCTCGAACAGGGGGGTCGAGAGATAGCGTTCGCCGCTGTCCGGCAGCAGGGCCACAATGGTGCCGGAATCCAGCTCCTGGGCCAAGCGCAGGGCAGCGGCCATGGACGCGCCCGAACTCATACCCACGAACAGCCCTTCTTCCCGGGCCAGGCGGCGCACGGTCTCGAACGCCTCCTCATCCTCAATGTGCATGAAGCGGTCAACCGCGCTTTTATCGTAAATACCGGGCGGGTAGGACTCCTGCATGTTCTTGAGGCCCTGGATCTTGTGGCCCATGTAGGGCTCCATGGCCACGATGGAAATATCGGGGTTGAGCTCCTTGAGCCGCTTGGCGCAGCCCATGATCGTACCGGTGGTGCCCAAGGAGACGATCACGTGGGTCAGTTCGCCGCCGGTCTGGTCCCACATCTCCTGGCCCGTGCCCTGGTAGTGGGCTTCAATGGAGGCCGGGTTGTTGTATTGGTCCACGAGCACGTACTTGTCCGGCTCCTCCCGGGCCAAGCGGTAGGCCTCCTCAATGGCCCCGTCCGTGGCCAAATGGCCGGGGGTGAGGCGGATATCCGCGCCGAACGCGGCCATGATCCGGCGGCGTTCAATGGACGCGGTCTCGGGCATGAGCAGGGTGATGGGCAAGCCCTTGACCGCGCAGACCATGGCCAGGCCAATGCCCGTGTTGCCCGAGGTGGCCTCCAGGATGACCTTGCCCGGCTGCATTTCGCCCGAGGCCACGGCAGCCTCGACCATGGCCAGGGCCACCCGGTCCTTGATCGATCCGCCGGGATTGAAGAACTCGATCTTGGCCAGGATTTTGACGTTGGGATTGGGGTTCAGGCGGTTGATGGCCACCATGGGAGTCCGGCCCACAGCCCGGAGGATATTGTCATGAATCATGATGGTTCCGGTATGATTTTTTATAACTGGAGGAAATTGCTGGGCAAGGTGTTTGCCGAGAACTTTCCAGGTTGGCTCTCACCTAGCCCATTCCTGTTTTTCCTGCAACTCCAGGGCGCTTTGGCCCCTTTGTTGCATTTGCCCGGAGCATGGATCCCTCGCCCTTTTTGATGAAAAATTTGCAGGCAATGGTGGCCGGCGAAAGCTTGACCGCGCGCTGGCTGAGCCAGGCAGTGGACGATCCCATGCGCCACTTGAACCGCTTGGTGCGCAATCCTGCCGGGCTCTTGGACTACCGCTTGGACAGCGGCAAGACGCTCTTTGGCGCAGCCCCGCCCCAGGCCTTTTACAACAAGTGGGACGGCGGAGGGGAGGACGCGGCGAGCGGGGCCACGGTCATTGTGGGCGCGAACCTGGGCTACGGCGTGAACCAGGTGCTGCAAGCCACACCCAACAGCCACAAGGTGCTTGTGCTTGAACCCGACCCGGAGATGCTGCTCACGTGCCTGGGCCAGACCGATTACACGCCCTTTTTCGCCATCAACAAACTCATCTTCTTGCCGCCCCAGCGGGACATCCTGGAGCAGGCCATTCGCCAAGCCGATGTCCAGTTCCTGTTCGGCAAGATATTCCTGCGTTTGGACGGCCCGAGCCAGCAACTGGGGCCGCAGTACGCCAAGTGGGGCCGGATCTGCAAGGAATGTTTGGAGAATTTCAGTATTGAAATGGCGACCTTGCGCCGCAAGCAAGATACCATGGTCGGCAATGAATTGCACAATTTCCAGCGCGCCGTGCAGGAAGGTAGTCTCATGAGCCTGGAAGGCAAGGCCAAAGGCGTGAGTGCCGTTATCCTGGGCGCTGGGCCGTCATTGGAAGACTTTGCCGAAGATATTGCCGAAGACCCCGGCCACACGTTGCTCACAACGGCCCTGCAAACCTTGCCTGCCCTGCACCGGCACGGGATCACCCCGCACTTCTGCATGGCAATCGACTACAGTCCGTCCATGCGTCGCGTCTTTGACAGGCTCGACCGGGAATGGGCAGCGAACATTCCCCTCTTGTATTCCTCCAAGCTGGACCCCGAAGTGCTGGCCGCGTATCCCGGCCCCACCATTCCCTTTTGGACCATGGGCGGGGTGGCCACTTTCGTGTTCCAGGGCAAGGAATACATCCTGGACGCGGGCGGCAACGTGAGCGTGGCGCTGTTCAGATTTCTCTCGTGGTGCGGGGTGGAACGCATTGTCTTGGCTGGGCAGGATTTTGCCTGGCGGGGGGATGCGAGCCACGCCACAGGCCACCACGCGGGCAAACGCAGGGCCAGGCAGCCCATGCAGCTCAAGGACCTCAACGGCAACACCATCCATTCCAGCTTGTCCTACGTGTCGGCGTTGCGGGACATGGAGCGGGACATCAAGACACTGCCAGTGCAGGTGGCCAACCTGTATGGCGGCGGCGCGGTGGTTGGCGGAACCGAGAACCTGAGTCTGAATGAAGCGAGAATGCAGGGCTGGTTGGCCTCGGAGCCGGGCAGCCTGGACGGATTTCTCCAGGAGTTGGAAGGGGCCAGGCAAAGCCGCCCCAAGGTGGTTTTCGAGCCCCGCGCGCCCATGTGGTCCAGTTCGATCCGCAACATGCGTAAGCACTGCGACAAATTATTCAAAAAGCCGGGCAAAAACAGTCCTGAAATCGGCAAGGCCCTGGAGCAAGTGCATTTGTTCTTGCGGCAGGACCCCCTGTACCTGCCGTACCTGTACAACGAGATCATGGACGTGGCTGGTCTGCTGTACCGGGACAAAGCGTACACGGCTAGGGACAACACGGAGTTGAAGCGGGTGCTGCGCAAGGTGCTGGACAAGGTCCGGGAAATGGACCGGTTGCTGGCCCCGGACGAGAACGACCGGGCTCGGGCCGCTGCGGTGCGTGCCGCGGACGAGGCCGTGGCCGCCATGGCGCGCAGTGCCGCATAGTATGAGATGAGCGTGGGCGGTGGAAGCCGCCATGCCGAAGTCAATAACGATGCCCGGGAGGCCAAGGCCCCCCGGGCTTTATATTTGAGCCCCACCCGCCCTCCCCAGAAACGGCCACGGCCACGACCACGACCACACGGAGGTAATGTTTCCGGCGTCACGATTCATGCGGGGCATGAATCGCGCCGCCGGGGTGTGTTGCTTGGGGTGGACAAGAGGCGTTCCAGCCCGGGAGCCTGGCTTCACAGGCCCTGGAACGGTCTTGCTGGAAACAACAAGGAACCGGGCGAAAAAGCAGCCCGGTTCCGGTGTGAGGTTTGGCGGTCCTTTGTGGGACCGACCAGGGATGGGTGGGTGACTATTTTTTCGCGGCAGCCTTGGCGGCGGTGCCGGCCTTGGGGGCGGCCTTGGCGGCAGCGGCCTTGGCTGCGGGGCCGGTGCTCACGGTAGGCTCGGCCTTTTCTTCTTCCTTGGCGCCCTCTTCAGCAGCGGGAGCTTCCTCGGGTTCGGGTTCTTTGATCTCGGGCTCGACAGAGGAGACCTTGAGGGCTTGCTCGCCTTCCATGACGGGCAGCTCAGTGCGCCAGCTCAGTTCCAGGGCGAGCTTTTGCTTGCCTTTCTTTTCCTGGGCCTCGATTTCCAGTTCGATTTGTTCGCCGGGGGTGACGGTGACGAACTGGTCGCCGCGCTGCACGCACACGGTTTTGGCCTTGAAGCTGGCCACGAGGTCGTTGAGGAAGGCCACGACGGCATCATAATCCATGTTTCCCTTGACGCTGATTCCTTGCTTGCTCATGACGTTTCTCCTGAAGATTGTTTGGTGGTTAATTTTTTCGCCGCAGGCTTTTTAGCTGCGGTGGATTTCCTGATTTTGGTTTGGGTTGTTGTCGTATTGATTACTGCTGTTTTTTGTGTCGCGGTGGTGTGGTGTTTTAGGCTGTCCTGTTCCACGTATCCCTTGAGTTCATCCACTGGGGTGGGGCCTGTGGAGATTTTAAAGGATGCGAGGTCTGTTTTGGTGTTTTTGAGGTCAGCCAGTCTTTTTTCCGCCTTTTTGAGGAATTTTTCGATGGCCGCGTTCACAGCGGTATCCACATCGAGTTTTTTTCCGAACTCTTTGGCGTCTTCTTTTGCTTTTTCAAGACGCTCGGCCAGATCGAGTTCAAGGTTGAAGATCACTCTCTTGGATTCATTTTCGTCTTTGAATACGGGCATTCCTTGTTCCTTTTGCGTACAGTTTTCGTACAAACTGTGTGAATGACTTTACGCTCATTTTGGTCTTTGTAAAGCACAAATGATTGTACGTATTGAGTTCATTGCACAAAACACGTAGTTTGGCAAGCTGTTGAAACAAATAGAAAAAGCCGAACGTGACAACGCCCGGCCCAAAAAAAGTTGAAAAAAAATTACAGGGAGTGGGAAAAGATCACATCAGAAGGAAGGCGAGATTTTGCCAAACCCATGAGATGCTGGTGGTGGGTGAAAAACACGACCTGGGTCTGGGTCGAAAGCTCGGCAAGCACGTCCAGCGCGGCCCCGGCGCGATCGTCGTCGAAGTTGACCAGCACGTCGTCCACAATGAAAGGCATGGGACCGCGCGAGGCCATGTAACTCTCCAAACCGGCCAAGCGTACGGCCAAGTAGAGCTGGTCAGCCGAACCGTCGCTCATGGCGCTGACCGGCAGGGCTTGGCCGTTGTTTGCGCGTACTCCCAGAAGCACCTCGCCCTTGTCCCCGGGTTCCAGGCGAAGCCCGGAAAAGGAGCCTAGGGTCAAGCGGGCAAAAAGCTCTGATGACCTGGCCAGCAGTGGACCCTGGTTTTTTTCGCGAAAGCTCTCCACAGCCGTGGCCAGGAGCCGGTCCGCCAGGCAAACGCGTGCATAGCGCTCCACATCGTTTTCCATGGCCGCCAAAACAGATTGGGCCTCCTGGGCAAGGTCAGCGGCCCTGGCTGAAGCGTCCATCTGGGCCAACTCGTTTTCCTGGCCGCCCATGGCGTGCACCACATCTTCATGCCGCGTCTTGAGTCCTTCCAGCTCTTGGTCCAGCCGGTTGAGCTCGGCGTTGGCTTGATCCGGGTCCAAGTCCATGGCCTCGTTGGAAAAGGCGTCAAAGGATTCGCCCTGGCTGTGCTCGCGCAGGTGGTCCTCGGCCCGGGCCAGTTGCCGCTTGGCCTCGCCCAGCTCCAGGGAACGCTGCTCGGCTTGTTCCAGGCCGCCGGGTTCGGAACAGCCTGCTTCCCGGCACAGGGCGTCGAGACCGGCACGGGCCTCGGCCTCTTGTTTGCGCGCGGTTTCCAGGGCTTCTTGCTGCTCGCCGAGGAGCTTGGCCAAGCCCTGTTGCCGGGTGTGGGCGTCCCGGTCCTGGTTGAGCCGGGCCATGAGCTCGGCCACGGCCTGCTCCTCGGAATCGCCGGACAAGTCCGGAGCCACGCTGCCGACCGTATTGGCCACGCGCCTGGAAAAATCTCCGGCATCGCGGTCCATGCCCTGGATG
>QZKZ01000045.1 GCA_004796465.1 Desulfovibrio sp. | reverse complement strand
TTCCCGTTGGATCCAACGGGAAAGACCAAGAGCCACCATCTTGCTGTCTTCGACAATAAGAATCCGATCCATGCGCCATCCCTGAAAAGGAGAGAAAACAGACTCCAGCCCCCCAAAAAAACTACAACTCCCTTGCCCGGCACATACGATGTCGCTGCCCAGGGGTCAACCCAACCGTACAGGACACGATAAAAGAGAGAAATGACAACCCGTTGCCTATCCCTGGCTTTTCAAGTACCAAGAAAGCAACATTGGGCATTCCTTATCCATTCAAAGTGACCATCAGGCCAAGGAACGCCATTGGGTCCAGCCGACACTCCAGGAGGCAGCATGAATCAGGATACTCCCCTTCCATCTTCCCGGCGTCGCCTTTCCATCGCCTACATCCTCTACGGCCTGATAGTTCTGGCGCTGGTGCTTGAAGGCGGGTTCGGCCAGAGTTTCCTCTACGTGAACCTCAATGAGTTCGCGGCCGAGCAGGCTGCCCAAAGCGAGGAGGCTCTCCTGGAAAAGGAAGAAGCCTACCTGGAAAACCTCATTGACGCGCCCATCGCCATCCTGGAGAGCTACCATGCCCGCTCCACGAGCACGGCGGAAATCGAGCAGGTCATCGACGCCCTGGGCAGCCAAATCGAGGCTATTTGGAGCGACAACAGCTCCAACCGCACTGCCGCGGAAAAACGTGAGTTGATCCTGGAGCTCGTGGAGCTGACACGGTTTGGCGAGGATAACAGCAATTATATCTGGGTCAACGACCACAACTACGTCCTGTCCCACCCCAAACGGGAAGTCATTGGCATGGACATCCGGGACCCCGCCTTGAACGACCGCGTCAGCAACATTTCATTCTTGTCCCTGATGGTGGAGGAGTGCCTGAGGACCGACCCCAACACAGGGATCATCATGGGCGAAGCCCGCCAACTCTACTGGTGGCCCAAGGCCAATGAAACCGACCCCAAGCAAAAAACCTCGTACATGCGCTACTTCCCGGACCTGGGCTGGTTCCTGGGCGCGGGCATTTATGTCGAGGATGTGGAGCAGGAATACTTGGCCGTTGCTCTCAATGACATCCGCAACCTCCGTCCTTCCAGCGACAATGAATATGGAGATAATTATTATTGGGTCCAGAGCCTGGACAACGTCATGCTCATGCATCCCATAAGCTCTGAACTGGAAGGCGAAAACCTGGATAACGTCACCAACTCCGAGAATTTTCCCTTGTTCCGGGAAATCGTTGAACTGTGCCAGGGGCCTGAGAAGGGAGGCTCTTTGCAATACCTCTGGGGAACGCCCCAAGATCCCGAGGGAAGCTACCGCAAACTCTCCTATGTCAAGTTGTTCGAGCCTTGGGGTGTGATCGTGGGCACGGGCGAATATATTGATGTTTTACATGATACGGCCCAGCAGCAAAGCTTGGATTTCAAGGATAAACTCACGGAACTCACGTGGAAGACCATGCGGTTGGGACTTCTGGCCATGGTCGGTATTTTCGTTGTGGTGGGCCTGACCATACGCGTCCTGCTCACCGGCCCCATCCGCTCCCTGTCCAACTACGCCTCCTCTGTGGCGGGTGGGGACAGCGCGCCTCCGGACATTGAAGGCCGTTTCATTGGTGAATTGGCCGTGCTCAAGGACTCTTTCAAAGCCATGTTGGCCAAACTGCATGACAAGGTCTCGGAAGCCGAGCTCAACGCGCAAGAAGCTGATAAGGCTGCCGAAGAAACCGCCATGGCCCTGGAAGAGGCGGAGCAGACCCGGCGCATGGGACAAAAGATCGCAGCTTTCCAACGCCAGGAAGTGGAACAGCTCTCGGACCTCCTGGCCCAAATGGCTGACGGCGACTTCCGGGAATATTATGCTGTTTCCGAGGCTGACCAGGATGTGGCCCAGGCCCATGCTCAGGAGAGCTTTCTCGACATCCAGGAGGGTCTGAATTCCACCATCACCAAACTGGCCACCATGATCCAGGAAATCCACAAACACTCCCGGACCCTGTTCGAATCCGCAGCTTCCTTTAAAAAGCTCTCGGGCAACCTGTCCACTTCCGCCACGGGCATGAGCGACCAGACAGGGCATGTGGCCGGAGCCACCGAACAAATGTCCACCAACGTCAATACCATGGCTTCGGCTGCCGAGGAAATGAACGTCAATGTGTCCTCGGTCTCCGGCACCACCGAGGAGATGTCCCAGGCCGTGAACTCCATCACCGACTCCGTGGCGCGCATGACCGACTCTTTCTCCCAGGTGGCGGACAACGCCCAGGACGGCTCGCGGGTCGCGGCCCAGGCCATGGACATGGTCGCCGTGGCCAACGAGACCATGACCTCCCTTGGCGAGGCTGCCAATGAAATCGGCAAGGTTACGGAAGTGATTAAACGAATTGCCGAACAAACCAACCTTTTGGCGCTCAACGCCACTATTGAAGCGGCCTCGGCCGGTGACGCGGGCAAGGGTTTCGCGGTCGTGGCCAACGAGATCAAGGAGTTGGCCAATCAAAGCGCCTCGGCCGCCGAGGACATCTCGGAAAAAATCGGCGGGGTGCAAGCCAACACCAAGGATGCTGTCAAGGTGATCAACGAGGTGGTCACCATTATCTCCACCATCCACCAGTCCGTGAACGAAATCAGCACGGCCATGGATGAACAGATGGACGAGGCCAATGAAATCTCCCACACCATGAAACAGGCCAATGTGGGCATCGGCGACATCGCCTCTTCCATGGGCGAACTGTCCAAGGGCGCCAACGACATGTCCCGCAATGTGGGGGAATTCGCCAAGGCCCTCAATGAGGTGGCCAACAACATCCTGGCCGTGTCCCGGTCCGTGGAAGCCAACAAGGGCGACGCCTCCACCATCCACACCACGGCCAAGAAAATCCTCAAGGTCTCGGGCAGGCTGCTGTACATGACCAAGCGGTTTAAGATGCCGTCCTAATATCTTGCTTCAGTTGTCTCCCGAGCCGGGGCCACGCCACAGATAGCCATGACACCCCCCGCCTTACTCAGGCGGGGGGTGTGTTTCCTTGCTGATTTGCTTGGCCCAAAAACCGGGGATCAGGAAAGGAATCCTTTCACTTGCAGCTTGACAGCTCCGACCAATTCCGTATTCAGCAAGCATTTGGGGCGAAGGACGGTATACGCCCCGCATGCCCTTGGAAGATGAACCCTGCTGGGATCGGTCTGAACACTGGAATGCATCTTGCTTCTATCCTTCAGCAATCCTTCTTGGCATCAGGCCTGAGAAGATATTTTAGTGATATAAGCATGTTGGCAGCACACTCAACCCATTGCCTCCTGTCAGAGAGTCGCCGCCAAAACAAAGGACAGCATATGAACGCCAGGGAACTCGCCGAACTCAAAAGCCGCAACGAAGCCGTGAACGACCAATACGTGGCGGACAACACCTTTGAAGACGTGGCCACCTTTCCCAAGCTGGTGACCTATACTTCGACGTTGCGGTGCAATTACCGCTGCTTCATGTGCTACCAGGGAAGTTTTACCGGGGACATGGACATGCGCATTGTGGAGCGTACGGCCCATGTCCTGCCCCACGCCCGCACGGTCCAGGTCTTTGGCGGAGAGCCCCTGCTGTTTCAGGGACTTGGCGAGATACTGGCGACCGCCAATTCAGCGGCCTGCGACATTGAAATCATCAGCAACGGTTCCCTGCTTGATTCCCGCCGCCGCTCCCTGCTTCTGGACAACACGGTCACCTTGTTCAAGGTGAGCTTGGAGGCGGCAACCCAGGAGACCTACGCTTCCATTCGCGGAGGGGACCTGGCCAAGGTTTTTGCCAACATTCGCGCCTTGGCCGAGGAAAGGGAGCAGCGAGGCTTGTCCCACCCTACACTCCAAATCAATTTCGTGGCCATGCAACGCAACATCATGGAGCTGGCCGACACCGTGCGCATGGCTTCGGACGCTGGTGTTTCCCGGGTGTTGGTGTTGTATATGAATTGCGGCTCCAACCCGGAGCTGGCCGAGGAATCCCTTTACCTGAATCAAAACCTCTCGGACCAAGGAATGATCGCGGCCCTGGACGCGGGGCGCGAGACCGGGGTGGAAGTCTCCATTCCCGGCCTGTTCTCCAGTGAGGCCGAGCAGGAACAGAGCATCGCCAAGGACAGGACCTGCCACAGTCCTTGGAAAAACTGCCTCATCGACATCCACGGCAATGCCTCCTTTTGTTGCGGCGGCGCGGGCAAGTTGGGCAATGTCCTGGACACCCCCTTTGACGAACTCTGGCACAGTGAGAAGATCACCCGGTTCCGCAGGCTGGTGAACACTCCGGAGCAACCCTCTTGTTGTGTTACGTGCAGGGTGAAAGGGCGCAACCACCGCGACCCGGCGTTTCACTTTCCCAACAAGAAATTGGCCGAGGCCATGCGCGGCCGTATTCGATGCGCCCCGTGCGCTGCTTAACCGGAGCACGTTACAGATTCTCCGAAAAGGTCCCCAAAGCCCCTGGAAAAGCCAGCCAAGTTCAGGTAAGTTTACAGGCGATGTGGTACGCCGCAAACCTCTTCACGCTCAACCTCGCTGTTGCGGAGACAAACCAAGGAGAGAGTCATGGCTCGCCTGTTGCTGATAACTTGCAACGTAATTGCCGCATGTCTGTTGTTCGCCGTTTCCGCCGCCGCCCAATGCACCGAAGGCGACTGCATGGACGGCGAAGGCACCTACATCCTTTCCGACGGCTCCACCTATACCGGCCAATTCCGTGAAGGCGCCATGCATGGCCGAGGCGTTTACGACGGCGTGGACGGCAGCCATTACGAAGGGAACTTCGCGTACAACCAAATGCACGGCCAAGGTTCCCTGACCCTGCCCAATGGCTCCAGCTACGATGGCACATGGGAGCATGGCCAGCGCAACGGCCAAGGATCCGCGGTCTTCTCCAATGGAGGCACTTACCAAGGCGCCTGGAAAGCGGATATGTTCCACGGCACGGGCACGTACACGGCTCCCAGCGGCGAAAAGTACAAAGGTTCTTGGAGGGAAAACAAGCGGCACGGCCAAGGCGAACAAGACTTCGCGGACGGCGGCAGCTACTCCGGGCAATGGAAAAACGACCAGTTCCACGGGCAAGGAACCTTCACTTACAACGACGGCGCGGTGTACAACGGATCCTGGGTGAATGGCCAGCGCGAGGGACAAGGCGTCATGACCCAGGCGGACAACTCCTCCTACTCCGGCGAATGGGTGGGCGGCCAGATGAATGGCCTCGGCACCTATACCGACCCCCAAGGACGGTCCCGTAAAGGCATGTGGGAAAACGGCAATTATGTAGGCCCGGCAGAATAGACCAACGCCCTGGAGGGACCTCTCTCCAGGGCGTTTTTTCTCGCCACATTACTTACGCGCCACTCACCGCGCTCTCCAAGGCTCTGGCAAGGGACTCCATATCCACGGGCTTGGCAAGATAATCATCCATACCGGCCTCTAAAATCCTCTCGCGATCCCCTTTCATGGCTTGAGCGGTCAACGCGATTACAGGCACTGCCACAGCCTTGTCTCCTGACTCACCTGCCCGGATCCGATCAAGGGCTTCCAAACCATTCATCACCGGCATCATTACATCCATGAGCACGCAGTCAAAATGCTCCTGAGCCAGGGCGTCCACTGCTTCTCGGCCATTTTCCACGGACTTGACCGTATGCCCCATCCGGGTCAACAGCCTGGAAATAAGCAGCCGATTCACGGGATTGTCTTCCGCCACCAAAAGACGCATGGGGCGCCCCGCCATAACCGACTTGGCTGCGTCTTCAGGCCTGCTGTCGGTCGCTGCGGCTTTCAGGCCCACAGTAAACGCCAATTCCTTGTCGCCTACCTCCAACTGCCCTCCCAGCCGCTCCACAAACCCTCTGGCCAGGGAAACCATCAAATCGTCGCCTATATTGGCCTCAACCCCGCCTCCGGAAACGGAAAATCGTACCTCCACAGGATGATGGCGGCCCTTGGGAAGGGTAGGCGCACTCACAGCCAGCAGCATTTCACTGCCCGGCGCATTTTTCATCATGGCGCCCACGAGATGAAACAAAACCTGCCTGATGCGCGAAGCGTCACCAACAACCCGGTCCGGAACGCCCGAGCCGATCTCATGACGCAAGGTAGCCTCCCGGGTCGATGCTTCGCGTCCAAGCGCCCCTGCAGCAGCGCCCACGAGCGCGTTGAGCGAGAACTCCTCCGCGGCGATGGCAGCCTCGCCAGAGGTCAACCGCGACAGATCAAGCATGTCCTCGGTGACGGTCATCAATCCCCTGGCCGAGGTCTCGGCCAAGTCCAAATATTCCCTTTGCTCAATGTTGAGAGGCGTCATGGAAAGCAATTGCATCATTCCCATGACTCCGTAGAGCGGAGTGCGCACTTCGTGACTCACCGCAGCCAACAAGCGTCCTTCCACCAGTGTGGACTCCGGCGGCGCTTCAGTCGGTTGAACCAGGGCAAGAGTTTCCTTCTGGTCACTCTCCATGCTCCAAACCCATATGGTCACTGGGACAGACTCTTTCTCCTTGCGGAGCAAGGCTGTGGTGAATACCGACTCGTCGCGGCCCCCCAGCTTCTCAACCCAATCGGCTGCTCCCTCCTGGCTCTGCCCGGCGTCAAGATCAGCGACCCGCGACCCCACAAGTTCTTCCCGGTTCATGTTCACCAAGGCGCATCCCGCTGAGTTGACGTCAAGAATGCGCCCCTGGCCATCCAAAACCAGGGCCATGTCCCGAGTTTCCTGAAACAACCGCTGAAACCCCAAACAGCTGAACCCATCTTTGAGCTTCTTCGTATTCTTGGTCACCCCTCGACTCTCCATGAAATCGAGTTCCCGCTGTATGGCCCTGCCGGTAACTAACGGGCCAAACGGCCACTTTTCAACCACTGGGAGATTTGACATATACCGCAAGTCCATGCCCTTGGTCCAGATAACTCGCCCCATATCCTGGAAAAACATGAAGAATGTTTGTTCAGCTCCTTTGCGCAACAATGTCGGGTTTCCTTGCAATTCTTCAGGGACCAGAGTATAAGAACAAGTCGGTAAAGCCTACTCTCCACAGGCCAAGACGAGGAGGCTCCCATGTCCTTTTCCTTCGGCATTGCCCCCCTGGGTGGCGTGCTCGACCAGCAGACCTTTGGCGCTCAAGTGGTCACCAAGACCATGGACTATATGAACCAGCAGCCTTCGGGCGGTTCCCTGGCCCCTGTTGATCAAGAAACCGCAGGAGCTTCCCTTGTCACCAAGACCCTGGACTACATGAACTCTCCAAGCCTCGGCATGGGCTCGGTCAACACGGACTATGGCTTTCAGACCACTGTCCTGTCGGCCTACGGCATGTCCGGCGCCCTGGCCAACTTGAAGGTCTAGCCTGCCTCACGCTTGCGTATCACGGCCATGTTGTCCGTTTGCCGGGCATGCATCCCTTGCACCCCAACAAATACGGGCGCAAGGCATTCCGCAAGTATTGCCAAGGCGTTCTTTCTAGGGTTTGAGCTTCCAAGGCGGAAAAGACTTCAGACTTCCTCCTGAGTAACCACCACGACCTCGTACCGACCGACCAGGAAGCATCGTGGAGTTGACACTGACATTGCGCAGAAGTTCATCTATAGCCAATGACTTAGCTGTGTCTTTAGATATAGAAAATTGTTAATCTGGCAATCAATATAACATATGTTCACCACTCAAGGAATCTTAACTGTATTCGAGTAAAAAAAACGCCTAAAAAGCAAACCAAGGCGCTTTCTGCCAGAAATACGGCTCTGGACACCACTCTGCCAAGGGGCGTCCTCCCCGCTTGCCGGCTATTTAAACTCCCTCGCCACCCAAATCACCCTGCCAATGATATGGTAGTCTGACACTCCGTTGTCATACGCATCATCGCCCCCCCTTAGGGGCAGGCTTAAGGGCTCATAAACGCTGTTATCGCTCCGCAAAACCAGCTTACTCGGCTGTTTTTCCAGGCGCTTGACCACTATGGTGTCCTCTATTCCCACGGCATAGATCTTCCCGGCGTACACCTCGGTCTGCCCCTGGTCCACCAAGGCCATGTCCCCATCCTGCAGCGTAGGGTACATGGAGTCACCAACCACGTCCATGAGCACGCACCTCGCGGGCAGACTCCTCCGGGACAGCCATTTATACTGAAAAGCGTAAAAATCCTCGATGGAATCCTCGCGCACCAAGCTTCCACCATGGCTCCCGGCCAAGCGGGCCTTTACCTTGGGCACGGGATAAAACTCACTCTCCATCATGCGCAACTCATCTGGCAACACCACTTTAGCCCCTAAAGTATCCAGCCAGGATATGAAGGTATCTGCGGCAGGCACCCGCTTTCCTTCCAGGGCTTGGTAAAGTTTGGAGGGGGATTGGACGTTTAAATGGTCGGCAAGCCGCTTCCTGTTTTTAAACTCTGAAGTTCCGGAAAGCGCGCTGATCCAAGCGATTAGTTTGTGATACAGGCTCATGGGGCCACCTCTTTGATAAGTGTATTCGAGAAAGACAACCTCCCAATTCATTCGTCCTAGCAGAAAGTGGAATCACAATCCATCTCGACTTTGAAAATTTTTCCTTGCTTTTTTCGTTTTTTTGGGTAAAAATTTACCCATGAATTGTAGGATAACAATTTCATGGTGCTGTGAAAATACTTGCCATGGTATAGTCCCTTTTGCCTTCGGCACCAGCGTGGATGCAGGAAGCCAAGCGTGGTTGTTTGATGGGGGGCCACGCCTGGCGCGTATCCGGTGAAAGCCGACACCGCTGTTGTTTTCTGCTTGCTCGATTTCCGGTTCAAGCACCCCGACCCTTGAGACCTCATTTGTTTTTGGCGCTGTTTCAGTGGACACGCCTATAACGTGGAGGAGCCCGTGCAGGGCGGATACGTCAAACTCTGGCGAAAAAGCCTGACGTCAGCCGTATGGGATGACTCGGAAATGTGGAAATTCTGGTGCTATTGCCTGATGAAGGCCTCATTTTCCCAGCGCAAGGTCCTCAGCGGTTCGCAAGCCGTTGAGTTGCAGCCCGGCCAATTCTCCGCCACCTTGGCGGCTATGAGCCGGGAAACCGGCCTTGGCGTCAAACGCATCCGTGGACTCATCCGTTTGGCCGTGGAACTGGAAATGATCCTTGTGGACCAAATCAACAAGCGCACTCGCATTGGGATCATCAATTGGGAGCACTACCAAGCTGAAGATGAATCACAGTCCCTTGGAAGTGGGCAGCCTGACCAACAGGAGGCCCTGCCCCTGCTCGGCGCCGTGAACGAACCGGCTCCACAGGCACGCCCCGGGACAAACAGCAGCGATGCCCCGCAATCAACGTCATCAACCAAGACAAGGACCCTAAGGGCTCATCGAAACTACCCCGATGACTTTGAATGTTTCTGGAAGGCGTACCCCAACAAAGTCGCCAAAATCGGGGCATTCAAATCCTGGGAAAACATGGCCCTGCTCAGGCCTCCCTTGGAGACTTTGTTGCTCGCTCTGGAAAATCACAAACGCAGCCGGGCCTGGCAAAGGGGATTTATCCCCAACCCCCGCACTTGGTTGGACCAAGGACGATGGGAGGATACGGTGGACACCAACGAAGACCCCCTTGAGGCCATTCACGCCATGCGTTTGACGGAGGACACATGACCGAGCCCGTGTTCAAGGGGTTGATCGTGAACCTTTTTGCCACGTTCAACCTGCCCCTGCCCGAACGGTCCGTTCTCAAGCGATGGTTTGAGCTGCTTGGCACGGTGTCCGACCTTGCCGTTGATCGGCTCCTGTTTTCCCTGGAACAGGAGCCTGCTCTTCCTCGGAACCTGCCTGCGGCCATTCTCGACCTGAACCGTTCCTTGTCCTTTCGCCGTCCAGATCATGTGGAGCCGGTGGAATGTATTTCGCCATACTGCATCCACGGCAGAATACTGGCCCGTAAACCACAACCCGGAAGCGAACTTCACCCGGGGCATGTGGTCTTTCGTTGCGCCTTGTGCCGGCGTTCGTCAGACCTGGCCTTTCCCGCCCGCGACCCCGAAACCCTGCTCAGCCAGGGGTATGTTCTCAAACGCCGCGATACGCCGCTGGCCAGCGAAAAGCGCGGTGCTTCCCCTCACTGTGTTGACAAAGCCCACACCTGAACACCCCCCGCACCAGACGGAGAATTCCCATGAACACATCTTGGTGGCGCAACGTTACTCACTTTACTGCCAAGGAATTTGCTTGCCCGGAGACGGGTGAAGCCCTGGTGTCCTGCGATTTGGTTGTCATGCTGGACAAGGCCCGCACTTTTACCGCCACCCCGTTCACCATTACTTCGGGATATCGCAGCCCCGCGCACAACCGGAAAGTTGGCGGCGTACCCGGCAGCGCGCATACCAAAGGGTTGGCTGCGGAC
>QZKZ01000324.1 GCA_004796465.1 Desulfovibrio sp. | reverse complement strand
GATACACTATCTGCGGCTTTTCGATGGATAATTCGTAAATCGGTTTGTATGAAAAATAAATGTGAAAGGCGATACATAATTATTGTGGAAGTGTTGTGTTTTCATAAAGGCAGAGCTGTAAGAGGGAAGGAGAATAGTTCTCGCCCTTTACCGGATTTCCAGCTACAGACCTCCCCATGAACATCCTGACCATACTTGCCCATCCCAACCCCGGCAGTTTCAACCACGCCCTGGCACATGCCGCGCGCGACGCCCTCGTGGGTGCGGGCCACACTGTGACCCTGAGAGACCTCCATGCCGAGGGTTTTGATCCCTTGCTACCCTTTGAGGAAATCCCCAAGCACGGCAAGGTCGATCCCGTGGTCATGGAGCATTGCACAGAGCTGGCCGAAGCCGAAGGTGTGGTCATTGTCCATCCCAATTGGTGGGGCATGCCCCCGGCGATTCTCACGGGCTGGGTCGACAGGGTGGTCAGGCCGGGCGTGGCCTACGAGTTCCTGGAAAACGACGCGGGAGATGGCGTGCCCAACGGCCTGCTCAAGGCCAAGACCGCCTTGGTCCTGAACACGTCGGACACCTATCCTGAACGCGAGCGGGAGGTGTTTGGCGATCCCTTGGAACGGATCTGGCGGGATTGCATTTTTGACTTATGTGGAATTAGCGACTTTCGCCGCCACACCTTTACCCCAGTCGTCACCAGCACCCTTGGGGAGCGCAGGGAGTGGCTCAAGTTGGCCGGAGAATTGGCGGCCCAGGCATTTCCAGTTTCCTGACGCCCTGTTGGGCGCTTTTCATTGTGCCCCTGTTGGGGTAGGCTCCGTGGCATCAAACAGAATGTTGAGGAGCCTCAATGAGTCGTGATCCCATGGAAACGCCCGGCGCCAAGGATGGAGCCGAGGATTTCTTGAAAAGCCTTCCCGAAATCAAACCGGGGGAGAGTTTTCGTTTTGCCTGCCATCCGGACGTGGCTTGCTTCAACGCCTGTTGCGCTGACCTGAACCTGATGCTCACGCCCTATGACGTGCTCAGGTTGCGCCGGGCTCTGGATATGCCCAGCCAAGAGTTCATAGAAACCCATGCCCAAGTGAGCGCCTATCCTGACACGGGGTACCCGGCCATGCACCTCAAGATGAATGAGGCGGCGGCCTTGGCCTGCCCGTTTGTGACGGAACAGGGCTGCTCGGTGTATGGTCACAGGCCGGGCGCGTGCCGCACCTATCCCGTGGGCCGGGCCGCCAAGCTGGACCATGAGGGCAATTTGGTGGAGCAGTTTTTTTTGGTCCGCGAGGACCACTGCAAGGGGTTTGAGGACAACCAGGAGTGGACCACGGACTCCTGGCGGTTGGATCAGGACATAACCCGGTACAACCAAGCCAATGACCGGTACATGAAGTTGTTGTTCCGGCAAAAAGGCAATGGCCTCATCAGCCCCAAGCATGCTAACATGTGTTTATTGGCTGTTTATCAGCTCGACCGTTTCCAGGAGTTCATCCGGCACATGAACCTGTTTTCCCGCCTGGAGCTGAATGAGGCGACTCAAGCTGCGGTTCTCGACAACGAAGAAGCGTGCTTGGACTTTGCCATGGAATGGATCGAGTTGGTTATATATGGGGACAATGCTCGCCTCGCGCCCCGGCGGTCGTGATTTGGCGCGGGCACTGAGCAAGGAGGGGAACCATGAGTAAGGAGCTTCTCGCCCACCCCAGGATTATGGCGGTGGGTGACCTGCTGGCCAAGTTTGACGTGGATCGTCCGGAGACCGTGGTGTTTACCAACGGGTGCTTTGACATACTCCACCCCGGCCATGTGGATATGTTGTCACGTGCCAAGGACATGGGCAAGTTTCTCATCGTGGGCGTTAACACGGATGATTCGGTGCGCCGCCTGAACAAGGGGGACGGCAGGCCCATCAATCCCGTGACCGCGCGGATGTTCGTCCTGGCCCACTTGCGTTGCGTGGACGCGGTGGTGCCCTTTGCCGAGGACACGCCCTTGGAGTTGATCACCGTGCTCAAGCCCGACATCCTGGTCAAGGGCGGGGACTGGTCCCTGGAAAACATCGTGGGCCGGGCCGTGGTCGAGGGCAGCGGCGGCAGGGTAGTCTCCTTGCCGCTCATGGATGGATTCTCCTCCACCTCCACCATGGATATGATCAGGAATCTCGAGTAGTCCATGCCAGCAGCTCTCGCGGGTGTGCACCGGGAAACCTTTGTGGTGCGCACCTATGAAATGGACGCCAGGTGGCGGGCGACCCTGGTCACGCTCTGCTCGTATTTCCAAGAAGTCGCGTATGAACATGCCGCAATCCTGGGCGTTTCCCAGGATTCTTTTGTGGAGCAGGGAATCGCTTGGATGCTGGGCGCGCTTTCCGTCCGCGTGGCGCGTTATCCCGAAGTGCGCGAGCACGTGGTCATGGAGACTTGGCCGGACGGGTCCAACAAGCTCTATGCGTTCAGGAACTTCCGCGCTGTAAGCCAAGAAGGAGAGGTGCTGGCCAGGGGCGCGAGCGCCTGGGTGGTCCTCGATATTGCCAAACGCGCTCTCACGCGCATGCCCCAAGCCGTAAGGGACATCCACCCTCCCCAGGCCGAGGGCGTAGGCATTGACCCTTTTCCTCCGCGTTTGAACTCATTGGACTCTTGGCAGCGGGAAGTCCTGTTCCCCGTGCGCCACGCCGACCTGGACCCCAACTCCCATGTGAACAATACCCAATACATCCAGTGGGCCATTGAAGCGGCTCCGGATGAATTGGCGTCCCAACAACCCGCAGGTATCGACATTTCCTTTCGCGCGGAATGCCGCCATCCCGACACCGTGGCGTCCCGGTCGAGCAGTGGTGACGTTGGAGAACATCTTTCCGTGGTCCACAGCTTGGTGAGAAGCGACGGCAAGGAAACCGCCCGGGCCAGGACACTCTGGACCGTTTAGCTGCCGGTTTTCCCGTTTCCCCTCATCTGCTACCATGGGCCATGGCCCAGGAAGAACATCCCCGCCGCATCCTGCACCTTGACATGGACGCCTTTTTTGCGTCCGTGGAGCAGGCAGACAATCCCGAACTCAGGGGCAAGCCCGTGATCGTGGGAGGGGGCAAGCGGGGCGTTGTCTCGGCCTGTTCCTACGAGGCCAGGAAATACGGCATCCACTCGGCCATGCCTTCGGCCACGGCCCGCAGGCTGTGCCCCCACGGCGAGTACACGCCGGTGCGCATGCATCGCTACGCCGAGGTGTCGCGCCAAGTCATGACCGTGTTGGAGCGGTTTTCCCCGCTGGTGCAACAGGCCTCGGTGGATGAAGCCTACCTTGACGTCACGGGTTGTGAAAAGCTGTTCGGCGCGCCGCGGGTCATGGGTATGCGCATCAAGGCCGAGGTCAAGGCGGTCACGTCCCTGAACTGTTCCATTGGCATCGCCCCGGTCAAGTTCCTGGCCAAGATCGCCTCGGACTATGACAAACCAGACGGGCTTTTTGTCCTGGAGCAAGAAGACGTGGCCGGGTTCCTCAGGGGTTTGGCCGTGGCCGAGATTCCGGGTGTGGGCAAGCGGACCCAGGGAATGCTCGAAAAATTAGGCGTGGCCACCATGGGCGACGTGTTGCGCTATCCCGAGGGGTTTTGGGAGCGCCGTTTCGGCAAGGGAGGTATGAGCCTCTACGAGCGGGCCTTGGGGATCGACCCAAGGGAAGTGGTTCCCTTTCGCGAGCCCAAGTCCGAGAGCGCGGAAAACACCTTTTCCCAGGATACCTTCAACAGGGAAGAGCTCAAGCGCTGGCTCATGCACCAGGCCGAGCGCGTGGGCCGCTCCTTGCGCAAACACGGCTACGAAGGGCGCACCGTCACGTTGAAGCTCAAGTATGGGGACTTCACCCAGATTACCCGCTCGCGCACCCTTGCCGCGCCCACCAGCGAGACCCAAGCCATGTTTCTCACGGCCTGCAAGCTGTTGGATGATGTTGAGTTGGACAAGCCGGTGCGGCTCATTGGTTTGGGCATGTCCAATTTCGCGCGTGGCCCGCGCCAGATTTCCTTGTTTGAATCCCTGGGCGAGGATGAAAAGAAGCGTCAGCTTAAGTTGGACGCGGCGCTGGACGAAATCCGCGACAAGTTCGGCAGGGATGCCGTGGTCCGGGGCAGACTGCTCGATTTCCGCAAGGGCAAGGACAGGTAGAGACCTCTGCAGAATTGCCCGCAGGCTTCGTTGCTGAAAAAAGCCATCGCTGCTGTCTCTATCCGTATGGCTCACAAGCTCGCCAACGGCTAAAACAAAAGCTCACAGATGCTCAATATGCCTCGCTCTTGAATTTTTTCGCGCCTTGCCAGCGAACAATTCTGCAAAGGTCTCTTAAGAAGGAAATACGCAGGGGGCCCGGGTAAGGCAGGACTGTTAGATTACAGCTCTTCCTCCAGGGCGCTGAAAAAGCGGTGCAGGTCCTGGGGCGTGGTGTGCATGTGCGGGGCAACGCGGATTTTATCACCACGCACACCCACATACACTTCTTTTTCCGCCAGATACGCAGGCAGGTCTTCGGGCGCGCCCGAGGGCAGCTGCAGTCCGATCATGTGCGGTCCACGTAAATGTTCGGGGGGCGCAACAAGTCCCATATCCTGCGCCCTGGCCGCTATCTCCCGGGTGATTTCGCCGAGATGTCTGGACATATTGTCCGTACCCCAGGCCAGGAGCTGCTCCAAGGAGGCCTTGGCTACCGGGGTGAGGAAAAAGTTGCTGGCTTCTCCCACGTCAAAGCGGCGCGCGCCTGGCTGGTAGTCGTCGCGATAGTCCACCAAACGGGCGAAATTCTCCGATCCCTTGCGGTTGAACCAGTTTTCCTCCAAGGGCTCGCCGTGCAGGTGATGGTCCGCCACGTACAAGTAAGAGTAGCTGTAAGGGCCGAGCATCCATTTGTGGGCCGACACGGCCAGGAAGTCCGGCTGGACCTCGGCCAAATCAAGCGGCATCACGCCCAGAGACTGGGTCACGTCCAAAACCAGGGCCGCGCCTACTTCGCGGCAGCGCGCGCCAATGGCGTTCAAATCCAGGGCTGCGCCGTCGGTCCAGTGGCAGTGGGGCAGGGCGGCTATGGCTGTTTTTTTGGTGATGGCCTCAAGAACCGCCTGGGTCCAATTCCCTTGGGAAGAGGGAAGGGGCCTGGGCACGCTGACCATCTTACCGCCGGTTTCCAGAGCTTTGTTTCGCCAGGGGTACACATGTGATGGGAACTGTTCGTCCAGGACCACGATCGTGTCCCCGGGCCTGACGTCGATATTACGGGCCGCAATGGCCATAGCGTAAGACACGGCCGGGATGAACGCCACGTTGTCCGCGTCGCAGCCCAGAAAGCGGGCGAACAGGGCGCGGGTTTCCTCCAGGGGCTCGAAAAAGGTCCTGGAAGTGATGCGCCACGGTTCGGCCTTGAGTTGAATGGCTTTCTGGGCCGCGCGTTCCGCGGACTTCAGCAGGGGACCCGTGGTGGCGCTGTTGAGATAGGCCACTTGGTCGGGGATGCTGAACAGATGGCGTTGCGATGCAAACATACGGGCTCCGGTCGGAAGCAATGGGTTACACGGTTTCCATGCGTACGCGGCTCAGTTCCTCAAGGCCGGTGATGGCCACCATGCCGCCCTGCAAGCTCAGGGTGTTGCCTTGCTTGAGTTCGCGGTCCATGGAGTCGCCTTCCACCGTGACCATGGCCGAGCCTTGCAGGCAGCGGACCCGCACCAGACCATCGGAGCGGGTGGTGGCGATTTGGCCCTTGGCCAGCATGGTTTCGGTCCAGCTTAACCGAACGGGCCGCAACTTGGCTAGTTGCTTGCGCAGCCCTTGGACCACCTTACTCCTGCCAAGGGATTCCAGCCAGATGTCGAGCAAACCAGGCTCGGACAGGGAACTTCTTACACTCAGACCACTCATGACGTCCTCCTTGGGAAATGGTGTCGTGATGGTCCGGGTATAGGGGAGGTCCTGCAATCAGTACAGATACAGAGAAATGGAATTGACACCATAACAGTTTACAATGGCTCATGACAGTAGTTAGGAATCTGTCCTGAATAGATAACTGGGCGGGCATCTGTACTGCATGGCAGTTGGCAACAGCTGCAAAACCCGTGGCAAATAGCCCGGAAAAGGGCAATAGCCTCGGCAGGGGCGTTGCGTTGACATCCCGCTTTGTCATGCCATATCCACGAATTTTGGCAAGGAAATGTGGAGGCCCTGCATGGAAATCATCCGAGCGCTCGTTGTTGACGATGAACAACCGGCTCGCGACGAACTCTGTTATCTCTTGGCAGGTTATCCCGACATCCAGTCGGTAGAGGCCAAAAACGCCGGGGAAGCCCTGGACCATATCCGTAGGGGGTCCGTGGACCTTGTGTTCCAGGACATTCAAATGCCGGGCAAGGATGGCTTTCACGTGCTTCGGGAATCCCTGCTCTTGCCCAGCCCTCCTTTGTTCGTCTTTATCACGGCCTATGACCAGTACGCGGTGCGAGCCTTTGATGAAAACGCCCTGGATTACCTGCTCAAGCCCGTGTCCGAGGCCAGGCTTCAAGTGACCATCGATCGGGTCAGATCCCATCTCAGGCAAAGGGACGAGGCCCTGGGGCTCAGCCAAAGGCTGCAACAAGTCCTGGCCGCCGTGGGCAAGCCCCTGGCCGTGGAGCGGATACCCGTGGAAAAGGACGGCCGGGTGTCCTTGGTGAGCGCCGAGGATATTTGCTATTGCGAATCCCAGGGGCGGCAGATTGTAGTTCATCTCCATGGGGAAGCCGCGCCCTGTCATGGGGTTTCCAGCCTGGATGAACTCAGTGGGCGGTTGCAAAGCCTGCCCTTGTTGAAAATCAACCGCAAGACACTGGTCAATGTCCGGCGTGTCCGGGAGTATTCCCCATGGACAGGGGGACGCTACTGTTTGGTCCTGGACGACGACGCACGTACCGAGTTGACCCTGAGCCGGGGTCGCGTCAAGGAATTCAAGAGTATGCTGGGTTTATAGGAGCAGTGCGTGGCCGAGAATATTGTCCAGTTGTTACTGTCGCTGATCGAGCGGGTGGGAGTGGTCCTGGCCGTGGGGCTGTTTTTGCTGACACTCACGCCCATGTCCCGGCTCGGCGTAGTTCGCCGTTTGGAGAGCAAGTATTGGTTTCTGCAAGCCGTGGTGTTTGGCGGGTTGGGCATCCTGGGGACTTACACCGGCAATGTGGTGTTCGAGTCCTACGCCAACCTGCGCGGTATGTTCGTGATTACGGGCGGTTTATTCGGCGGACCGTTTGTCGGGACAGGCGCGGGGTTGATCGCGGGGGTGCACCGGTTCGCCATTGATCCCTTTGGCTTCAGCTCGGTGCCCTGCGCTTTGGCCACCGTGCTCGAAGGCATTGCCGCCGGATATGTATCCACCCGGCTCAAGGGCAACAACCTCAACTGGAAGGCCGCGCTCTACCTTAGCCTGGGTGGGGAGAGCCTGCACCAGCTTATGGTCCTGACCATGGCCAAGCCCTTTGAGCAAGCCCTGGACTTGGTCAAAGTCATTTCCTTGCCCATGATTGTGGTGAATACCTTTGGCGCGGTCATGTTCGTGCAGGTCATGCACATGATGTTTCAGTACCGTTCGCGCCGGGAATCCAGCCGGGTCCAGCAGATCCTGAACATCGCCAACAAGACCGTGGTCCACTTAAGGAGCGGGCTCAACCGCCAATCCGCCTTGGCCACGGCCCAAATCATCTGGGACAGGACACCCGTGGCCGCCGTGGTTATTACGGACACCCATTCCGTGCTCGCCTATGTGGGGCGTGGCGATGACCATCACTTTCCTGGCCAGCCCTTGAAAACAAAGGCCACGAAAAGGGTTATCTCCACCGGCATGCCGGTCATGGTGACCAACAAAAACGGGATTGGCTGCGAAAGTCCCGGGTGCCCTTTGACCACGGCGGTGATCGTGCCCATGCGCAAGGCCGACGCCATTGTGGGTTGCCTCAAACTGTACGGCGACGCGGAGATCGTGCTGGACGAAGTTCACTTTGAGCTGGCCAAGGGGTTGGCCGAGCTGTTCTCCACCCAGTTGGAGTTGGAAGACATCCAGATCAAGAATCAGCTCCTGGCCAAGGCCGAGATCAGGCGGCTGCAGGCCCAGATCAATCCCCATTTCTTGTTCAACGCCCTGAACACCATTGCCAGTTTCTGCCGCACCAAACCGGACAAAGCGCGCACCCTGCTCGATGGCTTGGCCACCTACATGCGGCGCAACTTGAGGGCCGACGCTCCGCTCACGCCCTTGAGCCGGGAGATCGAGCAGGTCCGCTCCTATCTGGAAATCGAACAAGCCCGCTTTGGCGACCGCATCCAAGCCCACTTGGAGCTCGAACCCGGGGTGGAGGAGTGCATGGTCCCGCCCCTGGTCATCCAGCCCCTGGTGGAGAACTCGGTCAAGCACGGCATCCTGGGCATGGACCAGGGCGGCCTCGTGACCCTGCGCGTTTCCCGCAACAATGGCTCCCTGAACGTGGAAGTCGAGGATAACGGAGTGGGCATGGACCTCTCCCGGGTCGACAAGCTGCTCAATGGCGACCAGGAACACGACGATGAAGACCATGTGGGTATTCGCAATTGTGATCGCCGCCTGGAACAGATTTACGGCCCCAAGCACAGGCTGAACATAGCCTCTAAGCCGGGCAAGGGCGCCAAGGTGTCCTTTTCCATTCCCCTGACCTCTCTTTCCTGAGGTGTTCGTGCATTTCAGGCTGCCCTGAGTGCACCCCACGAGCAAAAAGTGCGTTTTCCCCAGGCCCCCTTGTCCTGGGTAGCGACGGTCTACATTATTGTCGGATGTAGGGTGGTTATGGCAAAGCGCGGTTTTCCCGGCGCGTCATGCGGTTCGTCCATTCTCAGCAAGGGAGGTTTTCTTCATGGACGCATTGTTTCTCATGTTGGCCGCTTTTGGCGGTTATTTGATCATGTACCGGCTCTATGGCCGTTACATTGGCCGCAAACTGTTCGCCCTGTCCAAGGACGCCCAGGTGCCGGCCAAGGAATTCGAGGATGGGGTCGACTACGTCCCCACCAAAAAAGAGATTATCTTTGGCCACCATTTCACTTCCATCGCGGGCACGGGGCCCATCGTAGGTCCGGCCATCGCCATTATCTGGGGCTGGCTCCCGGCGCTGCTTTGGGTCTTTGTGGGGTCCATTCTCATGGGCGCGGTGCACGACTTTGGCGCGCTGATCCTGTCCATGCGCAACAAGGGCAAGTCCATGACCGAGGTGACCAGCAAGTACATCAACTCGCGCACCAAGATCTTTTTCTTTGTGGTCGTGTTCCTGGATCTGCTGATCATCACCGCCATCTTCGGCCTGGTCATCGCGGTGATCTTCAACATGTACCCGGCCTCTGTACTGCCGGTGTGGCTCGAGGTGCCCATCGCCATAGGTCTCGGCTACATGATCTACAAGCGCGGCGGCAACGCCACCTTGTTGTCCATCCTGGCCTTGCTGCTCATGTACGTGACTGTGATCATCGGCGTGTATGCGCCCATCACCATGCCGGCAATCGGGGGCATGCCCGCCACGGGTGTCTGGACCATCATTCTGCTCATCTACGCATTTATCGCGTCCACCCTGCCCGTGACCCTGCTCTTGCAACCCCGGGACTTCATCAACTCCCACCAACTGGTGGTTGCCTTGGTGCTCATGATCGCGGGTGTGTTCGTGGCCAGTTTGTCCGCGGAGCAACTGCCCATCGTGGCCCCGGCTGTGCAGGCCACGCCCGAGGGCGCGCCGTCCATGATCCCCTTCCTGTTCATCACCATTGCCTGCGGCGCCATCTCGGGATTCCACTCCCTGGTGTCCTCGGGCACCTCGGCCAAGCAGGTGCGCAATGAAGAGGATTCCCTGTTCGTGGGCTACGGCGGCATGCTTACCGAGGCCAGCTTGTCCACCCTGG
>QZKZ01000250.1 GCA_004796465.1 Desulfovibrio sp. | reverse complement strand
GTGTGCGCACTATCGACGTGTTCTGGCCGGACATGTTCATGGTTTGGGTGGTGTACATGGTCTGCGGCGGGATTTTGATCATCGCCAGCTTCATTGATTTTGACAGCTTCATTTTGCCCGACATCCTGACCTTTCCCGGCGCGGCCCTGGCCCTGGCCGGGTCCTACTTCTTCGTGCTGCCGGTCTACGGTACGCCGACCCTGTTGGAATCCCTGATCGGCGCGGTTGTGGGGGCGCTCATTTTCCTCATCTTGCAGCAGCTTTATAAAAAGATTAAAGGTACTGACGGTTTGGGAACGGGCGACATCAAGCTCATGCTCATGCTCGGCGCGATGGTCGGATGGCAAGGCTTGCCCGTGGCCATTACCGCTGCCGCAGTGATCGCGCTTTTTGCCTCTCTGTTCTACATGGTCCGCCCCGGCGCCAAGGGGACCCAGACCATGGTGCCCTTTGGTCCTTTCCTCAGCCTGGGAGCCATGCTGTATATCCTGTTCGGCTCCTATTATTGGGAGTGGCTGGGCAGGTAGTTCCAGCTTTCCCTCCTTTCCCCCTTCACGGGACCTTCCAGCGCACGTATTGACGGGTTCTTATTGATGGTTACCTCCTAACAAGGTGCGGAAAAGCAACCGCCTCTTGGCGGCAACCTTTTCCCCGACCACGGAGGACATCATGTACAAGTTCCTGCTCCCAGCCTTGCTGGCTCTGGCTTTCGCCCTCACGGGCTGCAGCGAGCCCGCGGCTGAAACCCTGCACGAGGAAGAAACCATGGACATGGACGAGGCAACCTTCAACCCGGATGACTACAGCGTGGCCACCCTGGCCGGCGGCTGCTTCTGGTGCGTGGAGTCGGACCTGGAAAAAATCCCGGGCGTGGCCGAGGTCATCTCGGGCTACTCGGGCGGCGAGGAAGTGGACCCCACGTACGAGGACGTTGCCTACGGCCGCACCAGCCATCTGGAAGCGGTCCAGGTCTACTTTGATCCGGCCCGGGTCACCTACGCCGAACTCCTGCACGTGTTCTGGCGGCACATCAACCCTACGGACAACGGCGGCCAATTCGTGGACCGGGGCATGCAATACCGCACCGCTGTATTCTACCATGACGAAGAGCAACGCCGCATTGCCGAGGAATCCAAGGCTGAACTGGACGCGCTGGGCAAGTTGGAAGGCCCCGTGGTCACGCCGATCCTGCCTTTTACCGCGTTTTATCCGGCCGAGGAGTATCATCAGGACTTCTACAAAAAGAGCCCGGAACACTACTACCAGTATCGCCGAGGCTCGGGCCGGGACCAGTTCATTGACGGCACCTGGGGCGAGGACGCCACCATCGAGCCCCAAGGTGACGGCAGCTACCACCGGCCATCCGACGAGGAGGTACGCGCCATGCTCACGGATCTGCAATATCGCGTGACCCAAGAGAACGGTACGGAACGGCCCTTTGACAACGAGTATTGGGACAATCACGATGAAGGGCTCTACGTGGACATCGTGTCTGGCGAGCCCCTGTTCAGCTCAACCCACAAGTTCGAGTCCGGCACGGGTTGGCCCAGCTTTACCCAGCCTCTTGTCGGTGGGAACGTGGTCGAGGTGGACGACACCAGCCACGGCATGGTCCGCACCGAGGTGCGCAGCCAACACGCTGACTCGCACTTGGGCCATGTGTTCAACGACGGCCCCGCGCCCACTGGACTGCGCTACTGCATCAATTCAGCGTCCCTGCGCTTCGTGCCCGTGGCTGAGTTGGAAACGGAAGGATACAGCGAGTTCCTGAACCTGTTCGAATAAAACGAGAACCGGCCGTCATTCCCTGGTGCAAACAGCCATGGGATTGCCGGTCAACGCGCAAAAAGCAGCTCTGTCCTGAATGAAGAGCTGCTTTTCTTGTATGCGGTGCTTGAGGAGCTGGATGGTGTACCCGGCGTCCTTCAGCATGTCGTGGATGGAGGCCAGGGAAAAACCGTAGCCCTCGATCTTGGCGGGATGGATTTCCAGGAACAGCATGGGGCCGACTTCTGATAACAGCTGCTTGGCCCCGGCCAGGACCTTGCTTTCAAAGCCTTCCACATCGATCTTGAGCACATCCGGACGTTTTTCGTCCAGGAAAAGTGAGTCAAGGGTCACGGCGTTGATATAGGTGTGGCCCTCGGCGCAACTCTCCTGGACCCGCTTGCCCGGACACTGGCCCCTGCGGTGGTAGGAGAGGAATCCCACTTCATCCGACACAGCCGCGCTGATCACGTGCACCTGGTCCATGCCGTTGAAGCGTGCGTTTTCCTCGATGAGCGGCAGCAGGGAGCGCTGCATCTCAATGCTGAACACCTCGGCTCCAGCAGCAGCGGCAAGGCAAGAGAAGTAACCGAGGT
>QZKZ01000180.1 GCA_004796465.1 Desulfovibrio sp. | reverse complement strand
GGATTATTATTGGCGCAACCAGCTCGTGCGCATGATCAGGCCCGGTTCCACCAACCGCGTCCTGGACCTTGCCGCGGGCACTCTGGATGTGAGCCTGGAAATCCTTCGCCAACACCAAGGCGTGCATGTCACGGCCATGGACTTTTCCCAGCCCATGCTGGTCAAGGGCAGAACCAAGATCAAGCCGCCTCTTGGCCCGCACATCGACACGGTGCTGGCCGACGGCCGGACCCTGCCCTTGGCCTCGGAGTCGGTGGACGCCGTGACCATCGCCTTTGGCATCCGCAACATCGTGCCCAGGGAACAGGCTTTCGAGGAAATGTTCCGGGTGCTGGCCCCGGGCGGCAGGGCTTGCGTGCTGGAGTTCGGCGGCGGTGGCAGCAAGATCTGGCAGGGAGTGTACGCCTTGTACCTGGAAAAGGTATTGCCCGCAGTGGGCCGTTTAGTGTCCGGAGACAAGGGAGCGTACCGCTATCTTTCGGATACGATCCTGGCCTTTCCCACGCCCCGGCAACTCGCCAAGGAAATGCGCCGGGCCGGGTTCGGCCGCGTGTTTTTCCGGCCCATGCTCTCGGGCATCGTGGTCATCCACGTGGCGGAAAAGCCAGGAGGGGTCGCGGACTAAAGGCCTCGGCCCATGAGCAGCAGCCCCAAACCCAGGAAAATGGCCAGCAGGCCCAGCAAACGTAGGGATCCCGGCCGCTGCTCGGCAAGCATCTTGAGCAGGGAAGGCATGCGCTCGGCGAACAGGAAATAGGGCAACCCTTCAAAAACAAAGGCCAGTCCAGCGGCCATCAAGACGAGACGCCAATCAATATCCATGGGAACAACCTAGTCGCGGGCATGGGACTTGTCCACCCCGGGGTTCCACAAGAGATTTCAAAAATAACGCAGGATACGTCATGGTTTCCTTTTCAGATCTGAGCACTCAAACAACGGCAATCGCCGTAGTGGGTTTGGGATATGTGGGCTTGCCCCTGGCCGTGGCCCTGAGCCGACATTTTTCGGTCATTGGTTTTGACGTGAACCAGGAGCGCATTGCAGAGCTCGCCAAGGGCACGGACCGAACCGGAGAAGTGGACGAGGACGTGCTCAAGACCGCGTCCGTGGAATACACGGCTGACCCCGAGCTGTTGGGCAGGGCCGGAGTGGTCATCGTGGCCGTGCCCACGCCCATTGATGGGCATCGCGCTCCGGATCTGCGGCCCATCAAGGGGGCCAGTTCCACGGTGGGCAAATATATGGCTCCGGGAACCTGCGTTGTGTATGAGTCCACGGTGTATCCCGGCCTCACTGAGGACATCTGCGTGCCCATTCTGGAACAAGAGTCCGGCCTGGCCTGTGGCAAGGATTTCACCGTGGGCTACTCGCCCGAGCGCATCAACCCCGGCGACCGCAAGCACACCCTGGAAACCATCGTCAAGGTGGTGGCGGGCCAGGACCAGGCCACCCTGGACTTGCTGGCGGAACTCTACGGAACCGTGGTTCGCGCGGGAGTGCACAAGGCCTCGTCGATCATGGCGGCCGAAGCAGCCAAGGTCATAGAGAATACCCAACGCGATCTGAACATCGCGCTCATGAACGAACTGGCGCTTATCTTCGACCTCATGGACATCGACACCCTTGAAGTCCTTGAAGCCGCGGGCACCAAGTGGAACTTTCTTCCTTTCAGGCCCGGCCTGGTAGGCGGCCACTGCATTGGCGTTGACCCCTACTACCTGACCTTCAAGGCCCAGGAACTGGGCTATAATCCCCAGGTGATCCTGGCTGGGCGCAAAATCAATGACACCATGGCCAAGCACGTGGCGGAAAAGGCCGTGAAGATGCTGATCAAGAACGGCTGCGTGACCTGCGGCGCGCGCATCGGGGTTCTTGGCCTGACCTTCAAGGAAAATGTGCCGGACCTGCGCAACACCAAGGTCATTGACGTGGTCCGCGAGTTGGAGGAGTACACGGCCCAGGTTCTGGTCCACGATCCTCTGGCCGATCCCAAGGAAGCCCGCGAGGAATACGGGCTTGATTTAGTGGGTCTGGACAGTTTTACGGATCTGGACGCTGTGATCCTGGCCGTGAGCCACGAGGAATATAAGGGATTCACCACCGAGATCATGAACAGCTGGTACCGGGACCAGGAGCGGCGTGTACTCCTCGACCTCAAAGGGCTGCTCGATCCCGCCGCCATGCTCGACGCGGGGTATCTCTACTGGCGTTTGTAAGGAAGAGGGCATGGACGCTTCAAGCCTGATGCGCATCATCTGCTGGGACGACTGCTGACGAGGGTTCAAGGAGATGAGTTTCCATCTCCGCGACGCCGAGCCAGGAGCCGAGGTCCTGGTGGAATTCAATCCGGACCAGCGCACCCGGGTGGTGAAATTGGCGGAGTTGAGAAAAAGCGTTGTGCTCGAAGAAACGCCGCTGGAGTACGGTCGCGCTTGCTTTCATATCCGCAAAACCTCTCATCTGTGATTTATGGCGATTCTCCTCTGCACAGCCACGGCCAAGGAAATGAAGGCCGTACTCAAAGGTCTGTCCCTTGCTGAATCATCGCCGGTACAAGGCCAGATCAAGGCCGTATCCCATCAGAATCACGAGTTCCTGCTGCTGGTCACGGGCGTGGGTCCGGTCAACGCCGCCCTGAACATGGGTGCGGCCCTCAAGGTCAATAGGGTGTCCCTGGTGGTCAACCCCGGCATTGCCGGGAGTTTCGACCTGGAGCAGGCTCCCATGGGCTCGGCCGTGGCCGCGTCCACCGAGATTTGGCCGGAATACGGCGTGCGCGAGGACAATCGCGTGGAGCCCCGTGACATCGGCCTGGCCCAAGCCCATATCCCGGAGCAGGGCGGCCCGGTCTGGGACCGCGTCTTTCTCAGCAATACCGACATGTTGGCCAAGGCTGGACTGGCCGTGCCCAGCGGTCTCGTTTCCGGGGTATCCCTGACCGTGGCCGGAGTAACCGCAGATGCCCAGCGAGCCGCTTTCCTCAAGGAACGGCATGGCGCACTCATGGAAAATATGGAAGGCTTCAGTGTGGCCTATGCCGCTGCGCTCAGCGAGACGCCCTGCGTGGAAATCCGGACCATTTCCAATCCCGTGGGCGTGCGCGACGCGGATGCATGGGATATCAGCGGCGCGCTCAAGGCCCTGTCGGCCATCGCAGGCCAGTTGGTAAAGTAATCAGATCCAGCAGAAAATGGGCATTTTCCCCTTGCGCACGGTTGCCAAGGGGGGGCCAAGCAGCTAACAACACCTCCATGCAAGACTTGTTGACGTACCTTGAGGCGGAACAGCCCAAGATTAATGAAGCCCTTGACCGGGAAGTAGGGGAGTTGCACCCCCTGGTCCAGGCCACGATCAAGCACGTGCTGTCGGCCGGGGGCAAGCGTCTCAGGCCGCTGTTGACCATGCTCACGGCCCGTTGTTTGGGCTATGGCCGCGACGACATCTATCCCCTGGCCTGCGCCCTGGAATTCCTGCATTCCGCCACCCTGCTCCACGGCGATATCCTGGACGGGGCGGAGCTCAGGCGGGGCCTGCCCGCTGCCCATACTGTTTTTGGCTCGACACAGACTATCCTGGCCGGTGACGCGCTTCTGGCCCTGGGCAACAAGATCATGGCCCGGCCCGGCATTCCCAAGCTCACGGAGTGCATTTCCGAGGCCATCATGCACACGGCCACGGGCGAGATCGCGGAAATCGCCCATGTGCGCAACGCCAAACTTACCGAAGCCCAGTACCTCGACATCATCACCGGAAAAACCGCGTATCTGATCCAAGCCTCGTGCCGGGTCGGCGCTATCCTGGGCAAGGCCAACAAGGAGCGGGAACGGGCCGCAGCCTCGTTCGGCCTGTCCCTGGGCATCGCTTTCCAACTCGTGGACGACGCCCTGGACTACGCCTCCACCAGCGAAGCCACAGGCAAACCCGTGGGCGCGGACATCCTCGAAGGCAAGGTGACCCTGCCCCTGCTCCTATATCTCCGCGACATGGAAGGTCCGGAGCGGGAAACCTTTACCCGCCAGTTTGAAAAGAAAATCCTGGTGGCCTCGGAACTCAGCGATATCGCTGACAAGGTCCGCCAGGGCGGCTATGCTGATCAGACCCGGACAAAAGCCAAGGATTATGCGGACCGGGCGCGCGACTCCCTGTTGCGCTTGCCCGACAACAAGGAACGCAAGCTCCTGGAAACCGCCTTGGATTATGTGTTGACCCGGGATAAATAAGCCCAGCTTCAGGAAGGCCACGACGATTCGTTCGGCTCAAAGCCGGACAGTACAAACCACGCCGTCCGCTCCTGTGACGGCGTTTGTCATTACAAGGAGAGCACATGCTCACGCGAGTCAAGGTGACCCTCAAAGACCATGTGACCGACGCCGTGGGCCGCAAGACAGCCCAAGCCATCCGCGATTTCCTGGATATCGGCGTGGACAGGGTGCGCACGGTCAAGGTGTTTACCCTGGACGGCGTTTCCCAGGACACGGCTCAAACCATCATTGACAGGGCTGCCTTGCACGACCCTGTGCTGCAAGACGCTTCCCTTGATCCCGTAACAGGTGATTTCTCCTGGGCCCTGGAAAAGGGTTTTCGTCCGGGCGTCACGGACAACGAAGGCCGCACGGCCCGCGAGACCGTGGCCCTGGTGGCCGGGCTGTCTCCAGAGCAGGCCGAATCCTTGTCCGTGTACACGGCCACCCAATACCTCATTGACGGGGACCTGGACCGCGACGCCGTGGAGCGTATTGGCCGCGATCTCCTGGCCAACGAACTCATCGAACGGATCAGCGTGAAAAGCGGCGAAGAATGGAAGGAGTCGCCGGGCTTCGAGGCCCAGGCCGCCAAGGTCGTGGCCCAGGCCGTGGACGAGGTGGGGCTCATCGACATCGCGGCCATGGACGATGACGCGCTCATGAAGTTCAGCCGCGACAATGTCCTGGCCCTGAGCCTTGAGGAAATGCACGGGATCCAGGCCTATTATGCGGACCCCGTGGTCAAGGCGGCCCGGGAAAAGGCTGGAGTAAGCGCCATTCCCACGGACGCGGAATTGGAGTGTTTGGCCCAGACCTGGTCCGAGCACTGCAAGCACAAGATTTTCACGGCCCGCATCAATTACGAGAACAAGGAAACAGGCCGTTCCGAACAAGTGGACAGCCTGTTTTCCACCTATATCCAGGGCTCCACGGCCACCATCCGCGAGCGTCTGGGCGAGGACGACTTTTGTTTGTCGGTATTCAAGGACAACGCGGGTGTCATTCGTTTCAGCGATGAACTCAGCGTGTGCGTCAAGGTGGAGACCCACAACTCGCCTTCAGCCCTGGACCCGTACGGCGGCGCGCTCACCGGAATCGTGGGCGTGAACCGGGACCCCATGGGCACGGGCCTGGGCGCGGACATGCTGTGCAACACGGACGTGTTCTGCTTTGCCTCGCCCTTTTGGCAAGGTGAATTGCCGCCCCGTTTGCTGCATCCCCGCCGTGTCCTGGAAGGCGTGCGCGAGGGTGTGGAGCACGGCGGCAACAAGAGCGGCATTCCCACGGTCAACGGCAGCCTGGTCTTTGACGAACGCTACTTGGGCAAGCCCCTGGTTTACTGCGGCACGGTCGGCACCATGCCCGTTGAGGTCGCTGGCCGCCCCAGCCACGAAAAGTTCATCGACCCCGGCGATGTGATCGTCATGGCTGGCGGCCGCATCGGCAAGGATGGGATCCACGGCGCGACATTTTCTTCGGAAGAGCTGCACGAGGGTTCGCCTGCAACCGCCGTGCAGATCGGCGACCCCATCACCCAGCGCAAGATGTACGACTTCATTATCCGCGCCCGGGACGCCGGGCTGTACAACGCCATCACGGACAACGGCGCGGGCGGCCTGAGTTCGTCCGTGGGCGAGATGGCAGAGTTCTCGGGCGGCGCGCACATGGACCTGGCCAAGGCCCCGGTCAAGTACGACGGGTTGCGGCCCTGGGAAATCTTGGTCTCCGAGGCCCAGGAACGAATGTCCCTGGCCGTGCCCCCGGCCAAGCTCGACGAATTCCTGGCCCTGGCCAAGGAAATGGACGTGGAAGCCACGCCCCTGGGCACGTTCACGGACAGCGGCTATTTCCACGTGACCTACGGCGACACCCCTGTTGCCTACCTGGACATGGATTTTCTCCATGAGGGTGTGCCCCAGATGGAGCTGGAGGCTGTGTGGGAGCGGCCCGTGATCGAAGACTCCGGCCCGGTGCGGGTGGAGGACCAGGGCGCGTTGCTCAAGGACATGCTGGGCCGCCTCAACATCTGCAGCAAGGAATACGTGGTTCGCCAATACGACCACGAGGTCAAAGGCTCCAGCGCAATCAAACCCCTGGTGGGCACCCTGCGCGACGGCCCCTCTGATGCGGGCGTATTGCGGCCCGATCTGGCGGATTCCAGGGGTTTGGTCGTGTCCCACGGCATCTGCCCCAAGTTCAGTGATCTCGACACCTACTGGATGATGGCCAACGCCATTGACGAGGCCGTGCGCAACGCTGTGGCCGTGGGCGGCAACCCCAGCCACATGGCTGGGGTGGACAACTTCTGTTGGTGTGATCCCGTGCAGTCGGAAAAGACGCCTGACGGCCGTTACAAACTGGCCCAACTGGTGCGGGCCAACCAGGCCCTGGCCCACTTCTGTCTGGCTTTCGGCGTGCCCTGCGTGTCCGGCAAGGACTCCATGAAAAACGACTACACGGGGGGCGGCCAAAAAATATCCATCCCGCCCACCGTGCTGTACACGGTCATCGCCCTGGTGGACGACGTGGCCAAGGCGGTCACCTCGGACGCCAAATATCCCGGCGAGCTGCTCTACGTGCTGGGTTTGACTCAGAGAGAGCTGGGCGGCAGCGAACTCTCGGACCAGCTAGGCCTGAGCTTCAACCAGGTTCCCCAAGTAGACGCCATGGCCGCCAAGGAGCGTTATCTTGCTCTCCACGAAGCCATGAACCAAGGCTTGGTCACGGCCTGCCACGACCTGTCCGACGGCGGCTTGGGCGTGGCCCTGGCTGAGATGGCCATTGGCGGCCGCGTGGGTCTGGACTTCAATCTGGATCTTGTGCCGAGCTTGGGCTGCCAAAGCGCCGCCGAGATCCTGTACAGCGAGTCAGCCAGCCGCTTCTTGGTCACCATTGCGCCCGAGAACCAGGCCCGGTTTGAAGCCCTGTTCGTGGGTAAGGCGTGTTCTCTCGTAGGCAGTGTGCGAAACGACGACTTGGTCATCGTGACCCGAGGCGGCGAACAGCTCATCAACGAGCCTGTCCAGGAGCTGGTCCAGGCCTGGCAAACCACATTGGATTGGTAGCCGCCCACCCAACAAGACAAGCATTCTCCTATGGAACCCTATTTCAAGGCCATGGATCAACAGTTGACCCATGGCCTTATCTTGTGTGCAATATCACGCATTGTTCGGGGATTGACTGACCCCACAAAATGAGTATGGTTCCTATTTGTAGCGGAAAAGAGAGTGAAACTGTTGATGATTTCCGGGTTCTTGAACTCGGGGAGGGAGGGAATATGTCATCGCTGAAAGGTACGCGCACCGAGAAAAATCTGCTTACCGCCTTTGCCGGAGAGTCCCAGGCCAGGAACAAATACACCTATTTTTCGGCCCAAGCGAAAAAAGACGGTTACGTGCAAATGTCCCATATCTTTGAGGAGACCGCCAACCACGAAAAAGAACACGCCAAGCGCTTGTTCAAGTACCTGGAAGGCGGGGAAGTGGAGATCACGGCTACGTTCCCTGCGGGAGTCATCGGGTCCACCCTGGACAACCTCAAGGAAGCTGCTGCCGGTGAGAACTACGAATACACGGAAATGTATCCTTCCTTTGCCAAGATCGCCAATGAGGAAGGGTTCAAGGACATCGCCCACACCTTCACGTCCATCGCCATTGCCGAAAAGTACCATGAGCAGCGGTATTTGGGCTTGGCCCGCACCATTGAACAGGGAACCGTGTTCAAGCGCGACGTGAAAGTGGTGTGGCGTTGCCGCAACTGCGGATACAACCATTCGGGCCTGGAAGCGCCCGAAAAGTGCCCGGCCTGTAATCATCCCCAGGCCCATTTCGAGGTGTTGCTGGAACAGTGGTGACGCATCCATCCGGTTTTCCGGAACCTTCAACACACAAGGAGCCTAACATGCCTCAGGTCTTGGAAATCTACAAATGCGAATTGTGCGGCAACATCGTGGAAGTGCTCCACGGCGGCGCAGGTGATTTGGTCTGCTGCGGTCAGGACATGAAGCTGTTCACCGAGAACACGGTGGACGCGGCCAAGGAAAAGCACGTGCCTGTCATCGAGAAGACCGGCAACGGCTTCAAGGTCAAGGTCGGCGACGTGGCCCACCCCATGGAGGAAAAGCACTGGATCGAGTGGATCGAGCTGGTGGTGGACGGCGTGGCTTACCGCCGTTTCCTCAATCCGGGCGACGCCCCGGAAGCCGAGTTCTGTATCGACGCGGACAAGGTCACGGCCCGCGAGTACTGTAACCTGCACGGCCTGTGGAAAGCTGAAAGCTAATCTTGGTTGAGATTCGGGCTGAAAACGCGTTCGCGTTTTCAGCCCTTTATTCAAGTATTGAGAACGCGAGGAACAACCATGGATAAGTACGTTTGCGATGTATGCGGCTGGGAGTACGATCCTGCGGCAGGCGACCCTGATACTGACGTGGCCCCTGGCACTGCTTTTGAGGATATCCCCGAGGACTGGGTTTGCCCTGTGTGCGGCGCCCCGAAATCCGAATTCAGCAAGGTCGAATGACCTGGAAGTACAAAGCGCCTTGATGGAGAAAAGCCGGGCAAGTTCCGGCTTTTCCAGCGTCAGGGCCGGGAAGGAGTGATATGAAACCTGTTGAGATCAAACCCGATGTATTCTGGGTAGGCGCGGTGGATTGGGTGAGCCGCGACTTTCACGGCTATTCCCTGTCGCCCATGGGAACCACCTACAACGCCTATCTGGTCAAAGACGAAAAGATCACCCTGTTCGACACGGTCAAGCCCGAGTTCCAGGGTGAAATGCTCTGCCGCATGGCCCAGGTGGCCAAGCCCGAGGACATCGACTACATCGTGGTCAACCACCTGGAGCCCGACCATGCGGGGTGTTTGCCCCAGATGATCGAAATGATCCAGCCGGAAAAGGTGTTCTGCTCGCCCATGGGCGAAAAGGCCATGAAAGCCCATTTCCACTACGAGGGCTGGCCCGTGGAAGTGGTCAAGACCGGGGATTCCATCAACATCGGCAAGCGCGACATCCACTTCGTGGAAACGCGTATGCTGCATTGGCCCGATTCCATGGTCTCGTACATCCCCCAGGACAAGCTCCTGGTGTGCAACGACGCATTCGGCCAGAACGTGGCCACCAGCCAGCGCTTTGCCGACGAGATCGACCGCGCCGTGCTCTTTCACGCCATGAAGGAGTACTACGCCAACATCGTGCTTCCCTTCTCGCCCATCGTGCTCAAGACCCTGGACCTGCTGGCCGAGATGAAGCTGGACGTGGACATGCTGGCCCCGGACCACGGCCTGATCTTCCGCGGCGAGGACGTGGCGTACGCGCTCAACACCTACCGCGAGTTCGCCGAGCAAAAGCCCAAGAACAAGGCTGTGATCGCCTACGACTCCATGTGGCACTCCACGGAAAAGATGGCCCTGGCCATTGCCGAGGGCTTGCAGGAACACGGCGTGGACGTGAAGATCATGTGGCTCAAGGCCAACCACCACAGCGCGGTGATGACCGAGGTCATTGACGCGGCCGCCGTGATCGTGGGTTCGCCCACGCACAACAACGGGATCATGCCCAATGTGGCCAAGGTCCTGAACTACATCAAGGGCCTCAAGCCCCAGAACAAGATCGGCGCGGCGTTCGGCTCCTTTGGCTGGAGCGGCGAGTCGGTCAAGGTGATCACGGAGTGGCTGGAATCCATGTCCATGGAACTCCCGGCTGATCCAGTCAAGGTCAAGCATGTGCCGAACCATGAAAGTCTTGCTAAGTGCGTGGAATTGGGACGTATTATTGGGCAGGCCATTCAGACCAAAGTGGGTTGATTAGGAATCAAAACGAGTTAGGAACAAATCTTTTTTACCCGCTTGGGAAGCGCCTTCAAGCGCTTTTCAAGCGGGTTTTCACGTTTTGGTGTCTTGCATTTTTCCCTTGTTCAGGTATTGACAACCCATTGCACCTTTTCCCGATTCCCGCCGAGGAAGGGGCAACGCGCATGGGCCGAATAACGATTTTGTCGTATTCTCGGCTGGTTTTTCACTGATGCGCCGCCATCAGATTCTTCGGCGATGAACATATATGTTCGGGATTGGAAAATACTGATTCCTTTCCCAGGGACTCATCGTCAAAGGGGGAGTCTATGGATGCCTTGTTGTTGTCCCGCTTGCAATTTGCCGTAGCCACATTCTTCCATTTCATTTTCGTGCCGCTCACCTTGGGGCTGTCCGTGCTCATCGCGATCATGGAAACCCGCTACGTGAAAACGGGCGATGAAACCTACCGCCGCATGGCCAAGTTCTGGGGCAAGCTGTTCCTGATCAACTTCGCCTTGGGCGTGGTCACGGGCATTACCCTGGAATTCCAGTTCGGCACCAACTGGGCCAACTATTCGGCCTATGTGGGCGACATTTTTGGATCGCTTTTGGCCATCGAGGCCACAGCGGCCTTTTTCCTGGAATCCGTGTTCGTGGCTGTCTGGGCCTTTGGCTGGGAACGGTTGTCGCCCAAGAAACACGCCGTGGCCATCTGGCTGGTGGCCATCGCGGGCAATTTATCCGCCCTGTGGATTTTGCTGGCCAACGGTTGGATGCAACATCCCGTGGGGTTCGCCATTGAAGAAGGCCGCGCCGTGCTCACGAACTTCTGGGAAGTGTTGTTCAATCCTTTTGGATGGCACGAGTTCTTCCACGTGGTGTTTGGCGCGTGGCTCCTGGGCGGGTTCTTTGTCATGGGTGTTTCCGCCTGGCATTTACTGCGCAAGAACGAGACCGAAGTGTTCAAACGCTCCTTCCGGTTGGGCGCGTTGTTCGCCATGGTCTTTTCCATCCTGGTCGCTGTCCAGGGGCACTTTCACGGCAACCACATGGCTGCCAATCAGCCAACCAAGCTGGCTGCCATGGAGTCTCATTGGGAATCCACTGAAGGCCCCACGCCTCTTTACCTCTTGGTCGTGCCCAACCTGACCGAGGACGGCAACATGATCGAGGCCCTGCCCATTCCCGGCGCCTTGAGTTTCCTGGCCTACAACGATTTCAACAAGCCAGTTGCCGGCCTCAACGAGTTCCCTGAGGAGGACCGGCCACCGGTCTTTCTGACCTTCGTGGGCTTCCGGACCATGGTCGCCCTGGGCACGCTGTTTATTTTCGTGGGTGTGTTGGCCATGGTGTGGCGCTCCAAGATCGAGGACAAGCGGCGCTTCATGAAGCTGCTCGTTTGGTTCATCCCCCTGCCGTACATCGCCCTGCAGATGGGCTGGCTGCTTGCCGAGGTGGGCAGGCAACCCTGGATAGTCTGGGGTGAAATGCGGACGGCCGACGCGGTGTCGCAAGGAATTGACTCGACCCAGGTGGCCGTGTCCCTGGTGGCGTTCATCCTGGTCTACGCCGTGCTCGGTGTGATCGGCATCTTTTTGATGCGCAAGTACGCCCGCAAGGGACCCGAACCCGCCTGATCCCGAGCAACGGATTAAGGCGCGGTAACGGACGAGAAGCCAAAGGAGTCTTTAACCAAGGGGTGATCAATTATGTATCTTGAAACAACCTGGTTCGTCATATGGGGCGTGTTGTGGGCCATTTACTTCATCTTGGACGGCTTTGACCTGGGCATGGGCACGCTCATGCCCGCGTTGGCCAAGACCGATACCGAGCGGCGCATGGTGCTCAACTCGGCCGGGCCCTTTTGGGACGGCAATGAAGTCTGGCTCATCACTGCGGGCGGCGTGACATTTGCCGCGTTTCCCCTCACCTATGCCGTGATGTTCTCCGGCCTGTACTCGGCGCTGCTCCTACTGCTGTTCGCCTTGATTTTCCGGGGCGTGTCCTTTGAATTCCGCAGCAAGCTCGAAGACCCGGGCTGGCGCAAGATCTGGGACGGCATCCACAGCCTGTGCAGTTTCCTGCCCGCCCTGCTCCTGGGTGTGGCGTTCGCCAACATCTTCATGGGCATTCCCATCAATGCCGACGGCATCAACGAGGGCGGGCTCTTTGACTTGCTTAACATCTACGGCCTCATGGGCGGTGTGCTCTTTGTGGTCATGTTCGCTTACCACGGCGCAATATGGCTGGGCATCAAGACCGAGGGCGTCATGCACGAACGGGCGGTCAAAGCGGCCAAGGTGGCTTGGCCCTTTTTCCTGGGCCTGACCGTGCTTTTCCTGGGCCTGACCTATGAGTTCACCAACCTGTTCGCCAATTACATGGAATATCCCTGGTTGCTGGTGATCCTGGTCCTGGCCGTGGTGGGCTTTTTCCTGTCCCGGGCCTCTCTGGGAGCGGGCAACCTTTGGACCGCCTGGGCCTTCAACGCCGTAACCATCGGCTGTATCACCATGTTCGGGGTCCTGGGTATGTATCCCAGGTTGCTGCCTTCGAGCCTGAACGACGAATTCTCCATGACCATAATGAACTCGGCGTCCACGCCCCTGACCCTCAAAATCATGCTTGGCGTGGCCCTGGTCTTCGTGCCCATCGTGATCATCTATCAGTCTTGGGCGTACAAGACCTTCAGCTACAAGGTCACCGAGGAAGAGCTCAAGTCGGATGAGGCCTACTAAAATGTAACGACCAGAGGGTGGAACCACCCTTTGTGCAGCGATTTGACATGGGGAGCCGCAAGGCTCCCCATTATTTTTTAGGAGTTCTTAGGATTGGGTGGGGCGGGCTAAAGCTGAAGCAAGGGGCGAAAGCTCCTCAACCAAGTCCTTGAGCCGCTGCGCGGCCCGGTCAACAGGGCGCGAAAGCAGAACAGGTCGCCCGGGCCCATGGAGGGGGCGGCTTCCCGCAGAAGTTCACGCTTGGCCAGCTCCAGGGCCGGAACCAGGTCGTGCCCCGAGTTCACAAAGCGTCTGCTGCGCTGGACAAGGATATCTTCAATCAGAGTCGGGTGCATGTTTGTCCTCCAACAGAGATGACGGACCCCATGTTGGAATTGAGCAACATTCGCGCCAACACCACTGCATGCCCAACCCGTTGAAACTTAAGGGCGGGATTGCGCAGATATCTCCCAAGGGGAAAAAAACGTCCGGCAAGGCGGGAAAAATGCGAAAACCTAAGGCGAATCCTTGGCTTGCTCTTGGGCCAAATGGGCCAGCCACTTGCGCAGTTGTTCCAGGTCCTGTTGATGGATTCGTTCGGCTTCGTCCTGGAGGCGGCGGAGGTTTTCCATTTCCAGGCGCAGTTGGGAAATGGCCGCGTCCTTGTCAGCCAAGTCTTGGCGCAGGGATGTCAATTCCTCGTCGCGGTCCGTGAACCGGCCCAAGGCCGAGGCGATGTCCTGCAAGGCCTTGCCCTGCACCCGCAGCAGGCTGGCCATGGCGTGGGGGTCAAGGCCAACTGGGGCCAGGGGAGTTGTTTCGGTGTGTTCCGACACTTCCGAGTATTCGGTATAGCGGGGGAACTTGGCGGCCAAGGAAGCTTCCACTGCCGAGGCGTTTTTCCGGCTCTGCATTTCGGCGAGAATAAAATCAAAGACTTCGACGGCTTCAGCGCGGTATCTGCGTCGTTTGCCCGCACCCACATGGGGCAGGTAGTCCCTGAATCGCTTGCAATAGAAGCGGGCCGTGGATTCGGGTAAGCCGTACCGCTTGGCCAGTTCCGCTATGGTGAGCAAGGAAGCATCCATGTCGTATCCATAAAAGATGGAAAATTGACGGGCCAATAAAAAAAAACTTACGCAAGCCAAGTAATACTTGGCAGAATATGGTTTCATACTGTAGCCTCTGTTGTCTAGAAATGCAATATGAACGATGGGTTGTGCGAGGCCTTGCAGGACGGGAAAAAAATCGGGATAAGGCGAGAAAAGCGTTGCCAACTATGGCTTTTCAGTGTAGAGAAAATCTAGAATTTTTGGATAAACGTGAAAAGCCGTTGACAGACCGGCCTGGAAAGGCCAAAGCAGCATTTGGAGAGGAAACGGTACACTTGTCTCCGGGGGGAGACCTGCCAGCAACTGCAAAGGAGGAGTCCACATGTTTACGAAGGCACAATTTGTAGAGTCCCTGAAAGAGAAATTGCCTGAGGTGTTCCCGACCAAAGCCAGCGCGGACAAGGCGTTCGACGCTTTCTGCGAGATCCTGGCCAAGGGTATCCTGTCCGACGAAGGCGTTCGTCTGCCCAACGTTGGCAGCTTCAGCATCGCCAAGCGCGCCGCTCGCACCGGCCGCAACCCTCAAACCGGCGCCGCCATCCAGATCCCGGCCAAGAAAGTGGTGAAGTTCTCCACTTCCAAGAGCCTCAAGGAGCGCCTCAACTAGCAGCAATCGTATCTCTCATTATGAGAGCCAAGGGCCCGGATTGTTCCGGGCCTTTTTTTTTGGTGAAGATGATGAGGAAAACAGAAGGGATTACAGAAAACGTCGCGCTGAAAGGAAACGTACCAGCCAGTAATCCTTGAACATCTCTTCTTCCCGTACATAGCCTCCGGTCTTGGGGCTGTGGATGAACACGCCGTTGCCCGCGTAAATCCCCACATGAGGCGAGCCCCCCTCGTCAAAGAACAGGAGATCGCCGGGCATGATTTCGTTGGAACTCACGGGCGAGCCACCGGCCATCTGGTCCCGGGAACTCCTGGGCAGGGCCGCGCCATTCACCGCATAGGCCCACTGGGCCAAGCCGGAGCAATCAAATCCCGTGGCAGGGGAGTTGCCGCCATAGGTATAGGGCGTCCCGATCACGGACCTGGCCGCGGCCACCACGCCGTCGCCGTTTGATCCAGAAGGTGAACTCACGGGTGGCGCGGGTTCCGGGGACTTGCCGCACCCTGCAAGAACCAGGCATACTACAAGCAGAACACCAAGTATTGGACGCCATTTGGTCCTTGATTCCCGAGGGCTGCCAACCCGTGTGAGGGATTGCCCGCGCGGCTCGAATATGAGGATGGGAGTGGAGTCCATGATGGGAACTCATTGTTTTTGGTTGGATGTTTCCATGTTGTTTTTTGAACTTGCAAGCAATGTTCCATGCCCATGAATTTGAGGAGGCGTTGCCATGGCCCCTGACCACTCTCCTTCAGACGGATTACCACAACTCCTTCAGATGCTGAAAACCGAGGCGGACCGCATTCGCCAACTTGAAAGCCAAGCCAAGCTGGCCCTGCACGAGAACAATGATCCCAAGAACCATAAACTGCTCATGACAAAAAAGTGTGGGGTGCTCATGGCCTTGCCCGAACAAGCGCAACCTCTGGTTACGGCCTTGGAGCCGTGGCTGGCAGCCTCGGTCACCGAGGAGCTGTCCAGCATGGCTACCCGCGCAGCCCAGGCCGTGGAACTGGACAGCGTGTTCTACATGGCCGCCTTGCTTTATCCCGAGGATTACCAGGAAGGCGCGCCCAATAGTCTTGAGGAGTGGATCGACTCCTTGGCTTGATCAGGCCTCGTGGTCAATGGAACAGGCACCGTCAAAAAAGCAGAACACATTGCCGCCCTGGTCCTTGGCCTTGTACATGGCCGCATCAGCCTTGCGCAGCAGTTCTTCCATGGTGGAGCCGTCATCCGGGAAAAGGCTGGCTCCGATGCTCGCTCCGATTTGGCACTCCTTCCCCTTGACCGTGTATGGCCGGACAAGTTCCTTGAGAATGCCCAGAGCCACTTTGGGCACACGTTCCCTGGATGAAATGTTGATCAGAAGGGCTGCGAATTCGTCGCCGCCGATGCGCGCCAGGAGATCCGAGCGCCTGACCCTTGATTGGAGTCTGCGAGCGACTTCCTTAAGCACAGTGTCGCCCACATGGTGGCCAAGGGTGTCGTTGATCTCTTTAAAGGAATCCAAGTCGATATACAGAACAGCCAAGGCGTGCCCCATGCGTTCGGCCTGGGTCAGGACCTGGTCGAAGCGGGCCTTGAACAGGAATCGGTTGGGGATATCGGTAAGTTCGTCATACGTGGCTTGCCGTTCCAAGTGCATCTCACTGATCTTCCGGTCAGTGATGTCTTCCACTAACCCCTCGATTTCTTCCAGGTCATCGTCTTGGGACGAAGGAACCAAACGGGCGCTTACCGATATCCATATTCGGCGATGGTCTTTGCATCTGGCCAGCAACTCGAAGTTGGCGACTTGGCCCTTGGTTCGCAACTCAAGAAGAAAGGACCCGAAATCTTCGGGGTTAACGCTCAACTGTTCGCCCAAGCCCGGTGATTCGGTAATGAGTTCCTTGGAAGAAGCATACCCGAGCATGCGGGCCATGGCCGGGTTGGCGTTGTGGAAGCCGTATTTGGTCGTGGCCTGGAATATGCCTTCCACCGCGTTTTCAAAGATGTTTCGGTAGGTTGCTTCAGCCTCGCGCAGGGCGGATTGGGCGCGGGTCCGTTCCGTTATGTCGATGCCCGTGGCGATGATGTACTCGATCTCGCCGTTCTCGTTGGCAAGAAAAGTGTCGGACCAGGCAATGCGGCGCAAAGTCCCATCCTTGATCCGCCAGTCATTGGCGTGCTGCAAAGGCGACTCGCCGTCCGCCAAGCGTTCGGCCACGCGAAGAATTTCCCCTTGGTCCTTTGACGGAATGAAAAGGTCAACAGCGCTTTTTCCCAAGACCTCTTGGGCCATGTATCCTGTTACGGCTTCGGCGGCTTTGTTGAAACGGATCACGGTCGCTTGCGTATCCATGACCACCACTAAAGCGCCTGAAGTGTCCAGCACGGCCGAGACAAAGTCCTTTTCCTTTTGCAGGGCCTGTTGGGCCGACTCCCTTTCCCGAACCTCCTTGCGCAGTTCCGTGTTGGCCAAGCTCAAGTCCTGGGTCCGCTCGGCAACCTCCTCCTCGAGTTTGCCGCGATGCAGCTTGAGTTCCTGTTCCGAGGCGGCCAGCTTGGCCACGTTGGCTTGCAAGGCTTGGTTCATGGACCGGATATGCAGGTAGAGTTCAAAACTTTCCAGGGTGTTAGAGCAGGAGAGCAGGATAGTGGTGATCAGGCCAAAGGAAACATCGGGAATGTCTTCCTTGGATTTGTCTGGGATGCCGAGAAAAATCCCATGGGTTCGGGCAGGAGTGCTCAAGGCGTGGAGGAGCAATATGCCGGGGGCTCCTGATTTGTCCAGAGTCGAGATAACCAAGGGCCGGTTTTTGTTCAGGGCCCATGACAAGGTCCTGTTTTCAATGACGCCTTCCAGCTCATCCAGGAGCCTGTCCTGCTCGGACGCGGGATAAAGGAGCCGGGGGACCAAGTCTCCGTCTTCGTGGTTGACCAAGAAAAAGCCCAAGGCCTGGAAGCGGGTGAGGGTGGCAAGCCTGGACGCGGTTTCCTCCAGGAGTTGAGTCACGGGATCTTTCCCGTCTTCAGGATCCACGGTAAACGCGCTCAAGCTGGCGGCCATCTCCAAGGCGTTCAAAACGGCGCTCTTTTCCTGGGTCAAAGCCTGGATACGTTCTTCCAGGTTTCTTATGTGCGAGTGGCCTGCACTGGACTCCAGACTGGAACCCGTGTCAGGGCATGCGTCCTGCAAAGGCGGTATATGGCGAGGATCGTTGGCCATAGATATCAATCAGCAACCAGCAAAGTCTGCTCAATGTCGGCAAAGAGATGGTCAGTTTGGTTTATGACAACGGCAAGAACGCTTACGGGCAGATCAAGGGCTTGCCATGCCTGATCGTGAAGGGTGGGAACGGTGGACATGGACCTGTGGTTGATGGTCATGGCGTGGGCGACCATGTCGGCCACATGGATGACGGCGGCTTCCTGAACAATGGGCGAATCACCGGGAAAGTGGTGGAAGCCCGCCATGTGCGCCAGGGAGTCTGGAAAGCGCCACTCGGAAAGAAGCGCGCCGGTGACCATGGCGTGGTCGTAGCCAAAGAGCATCTCCTCGGCCCGCCGCAGGGAAATGGGGTGGCTCATGGCCTCCTGCAAGGCTTGACTCACTAAGCGCGGAGAGTGTTTCAGCATGACCAGGCGGCCGATGTCATGGATCAGGCCGGCCACGAAAAACCGTTCCTCGGACAAAGCTGGCTTGTGCCCGGCCAAGACTTTGGCGCAAATGGCGCATCGCAGGCTGTGCCGCCAAAAAGACTGCATGTCCATGAGGTCCGGGGGAATATCACTGAAATGGTTGAGAGCGGAAATGCCCAGAGCCAATGTTGTCAGCTCCCTGACGCCGATTATGGTCACAGCGCGGGTCAGGGAGTCGATAGCCGAGGGAAATCCGTAAAACGGGCTGTTGACCATTCTCAGCAGCTTGGCCGCCATGCTTGTGTCCCTGCCCACCACCTCCGCCACGTGCATGGAAGAGGCCTTGGGGTCCTCGATCACGTCAAGGATTTGGTGGTACACCTCGGGAAAAGACGAAAGCTTGATCTCCTGGCGAACCATGTCCAGGGGGGTTTGCGGCGCTGGATCCTGGGATTGTGTAGGGAGTTGGGCAAGTTCCTGAGAGGCCTCGAGAGGGCGCAGCTTTTTTCCGGTGGCCAGGACAGTGGCCACCCTTTGGACCGAGAGCCGAAAAAGTTCGGCAACAGCGGGGTGGTCGGTGTTGGCGTGGGAAAAGCACAAACGAGCCCTTGCCTTGGCCCGGTCCAATACTTCCTGGGGAATGGCGGTTTCCTGCTCTTGAGCGACCTGTTGCTGGTCACTGTCCTTGATGTCGGCTTGGGTGACCCCCCAGATCTTCATGATCCGGATGTGTTTTTCCTCAAGGGTGCAGCCTTGGGGCGCGAGCATACGTCCCTTGGGAGAGGTCAGGTCCCGGGCCAACACCATGCCCGGGCAGAGGTCGTCAACGTTGATGTGTCCCATATTCGTAGTATCGCCGCATAATGTGGGATGAGGCCATACAATCGACTGCCCTCAGGCTCCAAGTCCGATCATCATGTCCTGGGAAAGCGGGACTTGTGCTCCACTATACATGAATTGTCAACACAGGGAAACTACAAGGACTTTTACTGGGAATGTTCCCGCACGCCATGGACATCCCCGGCCCCATGCACTACTGACCCTGATTGTTCCTTTAAAAATAAGGTTCGCAGAGAAAAATCCGTACAGGGTTTTCACGAGTGAGGATTCGGCATGAGCAAAAAAGCGGCCCAAACGCGCAAGGCAGGCTACTTCGCAGTCTCCCCCCTGATGATCTTCCCGGAGACCATGGGGCGCTTCAGTGTGTATCTCAAGCAGGGCGGAAGTTATGTCCTGTACTGCGGACCTGATGAACCCTTCAGCGAGGAGCATCGGCGCAACCTTCATGACAACGGTGTGGAAGAGGTGTTTGTGCTGAGCGAGCACAAGGAACGCTACCATGCCTATGTTGAGGAAAACTTGGGCGCGATCCTTGCTGACGAGGGAATTGCGCTCAAGGAGCGGGCCAAGGTCTTTTATACAGCATCGGTCTCCATTGTGGACGAAGTGTTCGCCAAACGCTTGCCCCAAAGCCTTGACGTCAAGCACTTCAACCGCGTGGCCGCGTTAGTGCGCTCAAGCGCCCGTTTTCTGTCCATGGAGCAGTCCCTGAAGACCGTGGCCTCGTTCGTGTCCCACGACTACAAGACCTACAGCCATTGCGTGCAAGTATTCGTGTACACCATGGCCGTGCTCTCCACCTACGAACACTTCACTAAGGAGAGCATCTTCCAATGTGGCTTGGGAGCCATTCTCCACGACTTGGGCAAGGCCCGCATTCCCAAGTCCGTGCTCAACAAGAGGGGGTCCCTTACCCAGGAAGAGCGGGATTTGGTGAACACCCATCCCGTGCAGGGCGTGGCCATGTGCACGGGGCTCCCAGAAATGGGCCACGAGGCCATCAACTGCGTCCTGTTCCACCACGAGCGCATGGACGGCTCGGGCTATCCCTCTGGGCTCAAGGATGAGGCCCTGCCGCTTCCCGTGCGGGTGATTGGCGTGGCTGACGTGTACGACGCCATCATCTCCAACCGGTCCTACGCCAAAGCCGTGAGTCCGTTCCACGCCCTCAAGGTCATGCGCGACGAAATGAAAGGCGCGTTTGACAAGGAAGTGTTCAAGCGCTTTATCGGGGTGTTGAGCGGAGCGAACATAGTCTGAGTCAGTCCAGAGCGAACATCGTCTAGATGGTCCGGAGCGAACATCGT
>QZKZ01000354.1 GCA_004796465.1 Desulfovibrio sp. | reverse complement strand
GGCCTACGCCATGCTCAACTTCATCGCGGTGATCGCGGCCTCGCGCTATTTCCTCAAGCGCAGGGGCCTGGGCCGGGAACCCAAGACCTCCGTGGTGACGCGGCGCAATCCCCTGGCCAGAACCTCCGGCCCCGGGCCGGACAACAAGGAGCAGCCATGACCATCTTGGAAATCATCGCCCTCTGCTTCATCGCCATGGGTCTGATCTTTTTCCTGGGCGGCACCGTGGGCATTCTGCGCCTGCCTGACTTTTACTCCCGCCTGCACGCCGCGGGCAAGCTCGACACCTTGGGCTCGCTCAATGTCCTGCTCGGCCTGGCCCTGTATTCCCTGGCTCCGATCTCGCTTCTCAGCGTGCTCACAGCCCTGAAAATCCTGCTGTGCATGTTCTTCGTGTTCATGGCCAGCCCTTCGGCAACCCACGCCATTGTGGACGCCGGCATGGACGCCGGTATGCCCCACTGGCGCAAGAGATAGAGGTGGACGGCATGTTCTACCAGATCGACAACGCCGTGCTGACCCTGGTGGTGCTCTGCGCCTTGGCCGCCATCAACATCAAGGACCTCTTGGGCGCGGGCATCCTGTTCGGGGCCTACAGCTTCATGATGTGTCTGCTCTGGGCCGTGATGGGCGCGGTTGACGTGGCCTTTACCGAGGCCTCCGTGGGTGCGGGCGTGTCCACGGTGCTGTTCATCGCAGCGGTGTTCCGCACTTCCAGGAGGACAAAGGATTGAAGATCCTCGCCATTGCTCTCTGCCTGCTGCTTGGCGGCGCTCTGGTCTTTGTGGTCGGCGATTTCCCGGATTGGGGAGATCCCATGTCGCCGCCCAACGACTACCGGCTCTCCAAACATTTCATTGAAAACACCATGGAAGAGACCTCGGTGCCCAACATCGTCACTGCCGTGTTGGCCGACTACCGGGGCTTTGACACCATGTTCGAGACCGCAGTCATCTTCACCGCGGCCCTGGCCTGCTTTTTCCTGCTGCGCACCTGGGGCCGCAGGCCGAGCAAGCCGGACAACGTGTACATGCACCTCCTGACGGGCGTGCACGTGCGCCTCAAACACGGCAAGACCCTGTCGCCCCAATCCCGGACATTCGCCCGCGTGGAGTCCGAGATCTTGCGCTACGACCTGGTCACCTCCACGGTCTGCCGCTTGATGATCCCCTTTATCCAACTTTTCGCCCTGTACGTGGTGGCCCACGGGCACCACAGTCCGGGCGGAGGATTCCAGGGCGGCGTGATCCTGGGGGCCTCCTTTTTGCTGCTGGCCATTTCCCACGACCTGCGCACCCTGCGTGAGCGCTTTCCCGAGGTCAAGCTCATGTACCTGCTCATAGCGGGCATTGTGCTTTACTCCGGCGTGGGCTTCGCCTGCATGATCTACGGCGGCAATTTTCTCGAGTACGAAGCCCTGGGCCCGCTCATGGGAGTCACGCCGGTCATGGCCCACTCCCTGGGCATCCTGTTCGTGGAAATCGGCGTGGCCATGACGGTCATGGCCACCATGATCCTCATCTACAACTACATCTCCTCGCTCGGCACATACGAGCGCGGCCTCTAGGACAGGACCGAGGAATCGCCACATGGAAGAGTTCTTTTCCCAGACCATCGCCTCCAAGTACAACTACTGGTGCTACATCGTCCTGATGATGATCGGGCTGTACGCCATGGTGGGCAAGCGCAACATGATCAAGAAGATCGTGGGCATGAACATCTTTCAGACCGCGATCATCCTGTTTTATGTATCCCTGGGCGTGAAGCGCGACGCCACCCTGCCCATACTTGAGCATCACGGCCACGAGGGCGGGGACGCCGGGGGCCACGCGGCTGCCCAGGGCGCGCATGACACCCTGCACGCCGTACCAGGCGCCACACCAGACGCCGTACCCGACGCCGTGTCCGGCGCGGCCCACGCCACGGGCCCCGAAGCCCTGGATCATGCAGCTGGCGCGGCTGACGCGGCCCACCATGTGGCCATCAACGCCGCGGACTACATCAACCCCTTACCCCACGTGCTCATGCTTACGGCCATCGTGGTCTCGGTGGCCACCCTGGGCGTGGCCTTGGCCCTGGCGCTTCGTGTGCACCGCCGCTACGGCACCCTGGATGAAACGGAAATCCTCGAGAGTTTGCGCCAATGATCAGCCAACAATACCCTGCCCTTCTCATTATTGCGCCCTTGCTCGGCGCGTTCGTGGTGGCCGTGCTCTCCTGGGTGGACAAAAAATACTGCTTTGGCATGGCTGTGGCTTCCCTGGCCGCTGCCACTGTTTCCTCGATCCTGCTGCTCATTGACGTTGTGGCCCAAGCGCCAGAGCCCATCGTGTACAAGCTCGGCGGCTGGGACCCGCCGTTTGGCATCAGCTACTACGTGGATTCCCTCAATGCCCTGGTCTTGGCCGTGATCTCCTGTGTGACCCTGGTCAACCTGGGCACGGTGCGTACGGCAGTGAACAAGGAACACCCGGGCAAGGAAGGCAGCTTTTACGCCCTGTACCTCCTGGCCGTAACCGGCCACTTGGGCATGGTGGTCACGGGCGACGCCTTCAACCTCTACGTGCTCCTGGAAATCGCGGCCCTGTCCGGCTACGCCCTGCTCGGCATGGGCCACAGGCGGGCCGCCTTCTCCACCCTGAACTATTTGTTCATGGGCACCATTGGCGCGTCGTTCTACCTCCTTGGCGTGGGCTACCTCTACATCCAGACCGGTTCCCTGAACATGGTGGACATCGCCGGAATACTTACCCAGACCGGCGCGACCATGACCGTGCTCACGGCCATGAGCCTGATCTTCATCGGCGTGCTGATCAAGATGGCCCTGTTTCCCATGCACGCCTGGCTGCCCAACGCCTATACCCACGCGTCATCCCCGGCCTCCAGCCTCATCGCTCCGATGACGACAAAAGTCATGGTCTACGTGCTGATCCGAATGATGCTCACTGTATTCACCCCGGACATCACCTTTTCCATGCCTCCGGTCACCGAGACCATGGTCTGGCTGGCCTCGGCGGCCATCGTGGGCTGCGCCCTGCTGGCCCTGTCCGCCAGGAATTTGAAACGAATGCTGACCTACATCCTCATCGCCGAGGTCGGCTATATGGTGGGCGGCGCATGGCTGGGCAACACCACGGGCATGACCGGCGCGGTGCTGCACATCGTGAACGACGCGGCCATGACCCTGGTCATGTTCCTGGCTGCGGCTTGCATGGCTTACCGCTTGAAGAGCTTGGACTTTGACGACTTGAAGGGCGCGTTCAGCAAGATGCCCTTTACCATGGCCTTTTTTGTGCTCGGCGCAGTGGCCATGATCGGCGTACCGCCCACCTGCGGTTTCTTCAGCAAGTGGTATTTGCTGCTGGGCGGCGTGCAGGCCGGAAACGCGGGCATGTTCGGCGGCTACGTGTTCTGCGGCTCCTTGATCCTGTCCAGTCTGATCAATGTAGTGCTGTTTTTCCGGGTGTTCGAGATCGCCCATTTCGAGCCCCTAGCCCAGGGCGTGGACGACCACGGCCATCCCATCCGGCCCAAGATCCCTATGGAAGAAGCGCCGCCGACCCTGGTGGGCGGCTTGGCCCTTACTGCCGTGGCCCTGGTGGTCCTGGGCCTGTTCACCTCGGATATTGTGGACGTCATTGAGGCGGGCGTGCTGCCGCTCCTTGACCCGAGCCTGACCGACACCATCTTTCTCGCCGTGACCGGATCATGATCATGCAGAGCTCGATCTTCCCCTTACTGGCCATTCTCGCGCCCCTTGCCGGGATCCCCGGCATGATGTCCTCAAAAAACGCCAATGTGCGCGAGGCCTGGACCTTCGCCTCGGCTTTCGCCACGTTCGCCCTGGCTCTGGTGCTCTTGCCCGGCGTGCTCGACGGAACCGAATATACCCTGACCATTGCCCCGGTAATCCCGGCCGTGCCCCTGGCCCTCAAGGTGGACTCCCTGGGCATGCTCTTCGCCATGGTCTCCACGCCCCTGTGGATCGTGACCTCGCTGTACTCCATCGGCTACATGCGCGGCCTGCACGAGCCCAACCAGACCCGCTACTTCTGCTGTTTCGCCCTGGCCATCTCCGCCACCGTGGGCGTGGCCTTTTCCGCGAACCTGTTCACCATGTACCTGTTCTACGAGATGCTCTCCTTTGCCACCTACCCCCTGGTCACGCACCACCAGGATCCGGAGGCGCGCGTCTCGGGCAGAAAGTATCTTCTTTACATTGTCGGCGGCTCAATTGGCTTGGCCCTGCCCGCCATGATCATCGTGTTTTCCATGGCAGGCACCCTGGACTTCCTGCCCCAAGGCGTGCTCGTGGGCACGAACATAGGCGCGGGGCTCATGGCCGTGCTCGTGGTCATGTTCATCTTCGGCTTTGCCAAGGCCGGGGTGATGCCGTTCCATTCCTGGCTACCCGCGGCCATGGTCGCGCCCACACCGGTCAGCGCGCTGTTGCACGCCGTGGCCGTGGTCAAGGTGGGCGTGTTTTCCGTGGTGCGGGTGCTCACCGGCATCCTGGGCGTTGACCTCCTGGCCCATTTCCACCTGTCCACGCTGATCTCGGGCATCGCGGCCGTGACCATCCTCACGGCCTCGCTCATCGCCCTGTCCCAGAAGGAGCTCAAACGCAGGCTGGCCTTTTCCACCATCGGCCAGCTGTCCTACATCATCCTCGGTGTGGGCCTGCTCACGCCCAAGGGCATCACCGGCGGCATGGTCCACATCGCCATGCACGCCTTTGGCAAGATCACGCTCTTTTTCTGCGCCGGCGCCATCTTTGTGGGCGCTGGAAAAAAGTACATACCTGACATGGTCGGCATTGGCCGGCGCATGCCCGTGACCATGACCGCCTTTTTCATCGGCTCCCTGTCGGTCATCGGCATCCCCCTGACCGGTGGATTCTTCAGCAAATGGTATATGCTCCAGGGCGCCCTGGACTCTGGGCAGTGGATTTTCATGGTCGTGCTCCTGGTCAGCTCCCTGCTCAACGCGGCCTATTTCCTGCCCATCGTGTACAAGGCCTTTTTCTGCACAGACGAGGAATCTCTGTTTGAACCCGTTGTCAAGGAAGCGCCCATACACTGCTTGGTTCCACTATGCATCACAGCCATTGTCTCGGTGGTGCTGTTCTTTTTTCCCGACGTCTTCAGGACCCTGGCGGAATTAGCGGTCGAGGGCTGATCCCCTCGGCGCCTTCATCAGGATAACGGAGTCCCTCATGAGCAAGAAAAAGGAATTCGACTGGTTCGACAAGCCCGCCAACCGAAAGCTGCTGTGGTGGCTGTTGTACGCCGTCTGCATCTTGCTGGTCGCGGTCGAACCCCTTCTCCATCGCCACGCCCACTTCGAGGAGGTCTGGTGGGCTGACTGGGGCTTCGCCTATTACGCTGCCCTGGGGTTTGCCTCCTGCCTGGCACTGATCCTGCTTTCCAAGCTCCTCGCCATCTTGTTAAAGAAGAAAGTGGATTATTATGATGACTAACATGCCGCCATTTCTACTCTTCTTTATCGCCGCCCTGATCACCCCCCTGCTCACGGGCAAGGCCAAGAACATCTTCATCTGCCTGATTCCGGCCCTGGGCTTTTACCTGATTTCGCAGCTGGACCATGGCGTCTCTTACCAATTCCATTTCTACGGGTATGATCTGACCCTGCTCCGGGTGGACAAGCTCTCCAAGATCTTCGGCTACATCTTCACCCTGAACGCCTTTGCAGCCTTCCTCTACGCCTTCTACCTCAAGGACAGCAGGCAACACGTCTCGGCCCTGTTCTACATCGGCGCGGCCTTGGGCGTGGTCTTCTGCGGCGACCTGGTCACCCTCTATTTCTTCTGGGAGGTCATGGCCGTGGCCTCCACCTTCCTGATTCTCTCGCGGCAGACCAAAAAGGCCTCGGGCGCAGGTTTCCGCTACGTCCTCATCCACCTCCTGGGCGGCCTGATCCTGCTCGCCGGCATCGTGCTGTATATCCAGGACACCGGCTCCGTGACCTTCGACATCCTGGCCTCCTCCAACAGTTCCCTGACCTTGGCCACGATCCTCATCCTTTCGGGCATGCTCATCAACGCGGCCGCCCCCCCGCTGCACGGCTGGCTGCCCGATTCCTACCCCGAAGCCACGGTCACCGGCGGCGTGATCCTCTCGGCATACACCACCAAGACCTCGGTCTACACCCTGATCCGGGGTTTCCCGGGCTGCGAGGTGCTCATCATTGTCGGTTGCGTCATGTCCCTCTACGGCATCATCTACGCCCTGCTGGAAAACGACATGCGCCGCATCCTGGCCTACTCCATCATCAATCAAGTCGGCTTCATGGTCTGCGGCGTGGGCATCGGCACGGCCATGGCCTTGAACGGCGCGGCGGCCCACGCCTTCTGCCACATCATCTACAAGGCCCTGCTCTGGATGAGCGCGGGCTCGGTCCTGTACATGACAGGCAAGAGCAAGTGTACCGAACTCGGCGGCCTGTACAAGACCATGCCGCTGACCATGATCTTCGGCACCATAGGAGCCCTGGCCATCTCCTCGGTGCCCTTCACCAGCGGCTTCACGAGCAAGCCCCTGATCATGCTTGCGGCCGAGAACCAGCACCTGATCATTCCCTGGCTGATCTTGGAGATCGCCTCTGCCGGTGTATTCCTGCACGCGGGCATCAAATTCCCCTACTTCGTGTTTTTCGCCAAGGACAAGGGATTGCGCCCCGGCGAGCCCGAGAACAAAACCATGCTCTGGGCCATGGGCTTTTTAGCCTTCCTGTGCATCTTCCTGGGCGTGTATCCCCAGCCCCTGTACGCCATTCTGCCCTTTGAGATGGAATTCGGCACCATGTACAAGGCGACCAAGGTGATCTCGCAGTTCCAACTGCTCATGTTCTCGGCCCTGGTCTTCTTCCTCTGCTTGAAGCTGCTCAAGCGCACAGACACCATTGCCCTGGACACGGACTGGTTCTACCGCAAGGGCGCCAGGCTTTTTTACCTGACCATGGACAAGGGACTCAACGGCCTGAACCGGCTGTGCGACGCCTTGTTCGTGCAAGGGTTGGCCGGGTGGGTCATGCGCTTTTTCTCCAACGCGCCCCAGCGCCTGGCCCTGGCCGCCATGGCCCCCTTCTGGCTGCTCACCGGCCAAACCGGCGACAAGTTCCAGGCCAAAAAGCAACGCTTGTACTCGGCCCTGGAAACCGCCACCACGCCCGTGGGCATCTGCGCCGCCGTGGCCGCGCTCATGGTTTTCGGCCTGATTCTGTTCACTCTTTTGTTGAGGAAATAACCCATGGCTACTCCCTCGGATCTTACCCCGTTGGCGCTTTTTGAAGGCATTGCCGAACCCGCCTTGGACAAGTTGGCGGGCTTGGCCACGCTCCAGTCCTTTGCTCAGGGCGATGTGATCTACACCTTTGACGAAGTATCCACATTCTTTGGCGTGGTGGTCACTGGACGGATCATGATTGAACGGGAAGTGACTCCCGACATCATCGCCACCACGGAAACGCTCAATCCCGGTGATCCCTTTGGACTGTCGTCCCTGATCCATGGCGCGCGGCACAAGGGCGCGGCCCACTGCCGCGAGGACAGCGAGGTGTTGCTCTTCACAGGTACGGAAGTGATGGCCCTCTTGGATGAAGAGCCCGAACTCGGCGCCAAACTTTTGAGCCGTTTATACGCCGTGGCGGTTGAACGTCTGCATGTACGCACCAACCAATTTATTAAACTTTTAGGCCTCAACCCCGAGCTCAAAGCAGCCATGGGTGACTAACCCCCCGTCATTTAAACATTTCTCCAGGCTGTTCCTTGCAGGGGCGGCCTTTTTTTCTTTGCTGGCCCTCCGGTAAAGGCCCCTTCCAAGTATTGTAAAACCTGGGCAAAATGATTTATATAGAGTGGTGCGGCATGGTATTGTGCTCCATCGTTTCCGGCTACACCCCCGGCCAAGTCCCTGGAGCTCGCCGCAACCTTTTGCCGTCACAATGACAGGTCTCTTGCATGCGCTCTGGATACGAACTTTTCCTGGATACCTACCTCAAGGAATACGGTCTTGACCGTAGCGTCCTGGAAGAGGCCGCGCTTCACGTCTGGGAAGTGGAGCTGAGCCAGGAGGACCGCAAGGCTTGGGAGGACATGGCTGACTCCCGTCCCGAAGGTTTGACCCAAGCCGAGGAATTCTGGGACGAGTTGGAGCAGAAGAAAGACGAAGAAGTTTTCGGCCCCAGCCAAGAAGAGAAAGCCGCCCCTGGCCAAACTCCTTCGGACCAGGACCTGTCCAGCACTTCGCGGTGGGTAACCCAGCCAGAGGACTCAAGCTTTGACCAATTTGTCGCCTCGGTGGCCCCGGAAGAGCAAGCTCGATCCAACAAAACACCACCTGAAGCTTCCGCCGAGCCAAGCACCGGCAAGCCCGACCCCATGGCTCCTTTGCGTGAAGGCTCCTCCCGTTGGGTGGACAAAAGCCTCAGCGATGAAGAATTCGACAAATTCGCGGCCACTGTGACCGAAGAAGAACAAGCTTCTGCCGAGCCCAGCCAGGCCCCGTCAGACCCCTCCCAATCGAGGTGGGTGAACCAAGGCCCCACCAATCCGGCTGACATCGTCTTTGAAAACTTGGTCGACCACCCCACCCTGCCTGAGTTTCGCGTTCCCGTTCCTGATCCCGGTCCCCAAAAGGAAGTTCGCGACCCCCGCAATTCCCGTTGGGTGGACCAAGCCCAAGTGGACGCCATGGAGCAGGCTGAGGCCGAAGCCAAGGACAAGGCGGACTCTGGTGACGCTGATAAGGAAAGCGGCCCAAAACTCGACCTCTATGCGGACGACCCCTCGGTTGTGGAGAAGGATGAGGCGTCCGAGAAAGCCAAAGCCCAGGCCAAGGCCAAAACCAAGGCTGAAGCCAAAAAGGCGGCCCTGGCCAAGTTTACCTCGCCCCTTGCAGGCAAGGAAAAAGAACCGGCTGTCATGCCTTCGGCCGAAGAGATCAAAGAGGCCTGGCAACGCGAACTGAAAAAGATGCGCCAGGAGCAGCTAGAGGCCAAGGCTGCGCGTCCCAAGAAAAAGCCGGCCAAGGCTGCCGCAAAACCCGTACCTCCTAAAAAGGAAGCGCCCGCGAAAAAGGCTCCGGAACCGGTCAAGGAAGAACCTTCCCAACCCACTCCGGACATGGTCGAAGCGCAAAAAGCCTGGCGCGCTGCCCAGGAAAAGCTCAAGGAAGCCCAGAAGAAAAAGGCCCAGCGCCTGCGCGACTTGGCCATGGAGTTGGCCAAGGACCAAGCCGAACTCAAGGCCAATGGAGTTGCCGCTCCTGCTGAGCCCGAGCCCGCTTCCGAGGAAAAGCCAAAGCCGGAACCCGCAAAAAAGGCTGCAAAAAAGGCAAAGGCCGAGCCCAAAAAGGCCGCGAAAAAAGAGCCCAAGAAGGAAGCGGCCAAGCCCACGGAAACAGAAACACCCGTGGAACCGGAACCAGCTCCGGAAGCCGCGAAAAAGACCGAGCCCAAGCCCAAGCCTGAAGTCGAGGTTCCCGAGCCAGTAGAGACGCCAGATGCCCGTAAGGAAGAACCGCAGGCTGCCCCTGGCAAAGCCAAGGCCAAGGTCGAGGAAACTAGGGCCAAGGCCGAAGAGAAAAAGCCTGAAGCCGAGCCTAAGGCTCCTGAAAAAGAAGAAGCCCCTGCTCAAGCAGCTGAGGCGGCACAGCCTGACTCGCTCTCTAAAGTCGTGATTGTTCCGGACTCTGCCGAGGACATCTCTGCCGAGGACGCCTTGCTTGCCGCAAGGATGACTCCTCCAAAGCCGGAGCAACCCTCAAAGCCGGAGCCTTTGCCAGAGGCGGAGCCCGAAGCCTCTGTTGAAGAGGAAGAACCAAAGAAACTGTCCAAGAAGGAAGCCAAGGCTGCTGCCAAAGCTAAAAAAGCAGCGAAAAAGAAGGCTCGAAAAGGGAAAAAGGCTGATTCTCCAAAGGCTTCCCTGGAACAGATCATTGTCGATCCCGAAGAGGAAGAAGACGAGATCATCGAAGAAGACGAGGGCGTGGACATCCTCATGGAAGAGGAGCAGGTGCCCGAAGAATCGGTTTCCGCGCCTGAACCGGCAACACCGGAACCAGCACCCCAAACCGACTTCCCGGAAATTCCGGATGTTCCGGATTCTGAAATTGAAGGGATTCGGCTTAAGGACGTACAAAGCCCCAGCGGTCCCAGTGGCCCCGGCGATCCCAGCGAGCCCATCAGGGACGAAGGTGCCGTGGATCAGCCTGCGCCGGTTGAGGGCATCCAAATAAAAGGTGTCGTGGGCAAGGAAGCTCCGGTGGAAGGCATCCAAATCAAGGGTGTGCAAGGCCCTGACGGCCAAATCATGGAACTGGGCGCGCCGGGCTCCACATTCCCGCCCAAGCTTGTTGAAGCTCCTCCTGCAGACGTTTCCCCTGCCGAAGTACCGCCTGCTGAAGTCCCCCCTGCGGACGATGACGTGGATATCCTCATGGAGGAAGAGGAACTGCCCGACGCTGCCGCAACCGAGGCCAAGACCGAGACCGTTGAAGAAGCGGTTCCTGAAGAGCCTGGGCCTGAGCCTGACGAGGCCCTGTTGGATGGAGTCGAAGCCAAGGAATTGCCTGCCGAACAAAAGCCTGTGAAAAAGGCCAAACGAGTCAAAGCCCGCAGGGTCAAGGCCGCCTCCAAAGAAGAAGTGCCCGACGCCGAGATTGTCGAGGTGCTGGAGGACGTTGAGGAGCAGCCTCCAGGCAAGGACCTTGACCTGCGCACCCTGATCGTGGACGACTAATCCTTGGTCGCCACTCCCACTTCCGTAAGGTTACACTTTTTGTTTTCGTAACACGTTGACGCCACCCTTCACCGTTTGGTATTTCATCTCCCAACAAAGGGGCGGGAAGTATTCGTCTCAGGGAGACCACATGCATATATCTGAAATGGTCTTGTCATTCCCAGTAATCGGCGCAGGCTTTGCCGCGACGATCGCTGGTACGCTCATCGGCCTTTTACGGCTTGACCCGGATAAGATCATGACCACGGCCCTTCTAGGGGCCGCTTTTTTTGTTGCCTCCCTTATCCATGTACCCATTGGCGGGGCTCAAGCGCATCTTCTATTGTCGGGTCTGCTGGGTTTTGTATTGGGTTGGGCCGCTTTTCCCGCGATCCTTGTCGGCCTGGTGCTGCAAGCAATATTGTTTCAATATGGCGCCCTGACCACGCTGGGCGTGAACACTTTCAACATGGCTTTTCCTGCGGTTGTTTGCGCCCTGACTTTCAAGCCCCTGCTGGGAAAAACTCCTCTGGCTCACCCAGTGAGGACCGGAATCGCCTCCTTTTTGGCGGGATCTTTGGCGATGATCGGCTCCAGCCTGCTGACAGCCCTCAGCCTCGCTTTCACTGACGAAGGATTTTTAATAAGCGCAAAAGTTTTGGTGCTGGGGCATTTACCTATCTCTGCAATCGAAGGGGTGATCACCATTGCCGCAGTCACGTTCCTGGCCAAAGTGAAACCTGAAGCGCTTTTCCCGGCCAAGCCTCGGCCCGCCTTTCAAACACCACCCCTATCCGGAGAGTAATCGTGCCCCACTTCATACTCCACCGCATGGTCCTCCCATCCATGCTGGTACTATGTCTTATCCTGCTCTGGACGAGCCCTGCCCTGGCCCACCGGGTGAACATCTTTGCCTGGGTTGAAGGCCAGACCATCCATACGGAGTCCTCCTTTGTCAACGGTACACCAGTATCCGGCGGCACGGTTCGGGTCCAGGAAGCGGGCACGGGCCACGAGTTGTTGTCCGGAACCACGGACGAAACCGGCATGTTCTCTTTTACCGTTCCCCAGGAAGCCTTGGATGCAGGCCTGGACCTCACCCTCATCATTGAGGCGGGCCAAGGCCACCAAGCCCAGTGGCCGGTCCAAGCCGAGGAATACACTGGTACATCTAGCCTGGACCAAGAAGCATCCCTCGCTGAATCCTCCCAGGCCCCGCTCCCCGAAGCGGACGAATCAGCTGGGCGAGCCTCTGCCCAGGCTGATCTGGAGACAGTCATTGACCAAGCCTTGAGCCGCCACCTCGCGCCCATCAAACGCGATTTAGCCGCCATGCAAGATCAGGGGCCTGGAGTCACTGAGATCATCGGCGGCATCGGCTGGTTCGTGGGTTTGGCAGGAATTGCCGCGTACTTCCGCTCCAAACGCTCCTCCTAGCTCATGTTTGAAGAACACTTCTGCCAACATGACTCCATGGTCCACCGCCTGGACCCCAGGGCACGGGTCATGGCCGCGTTTTGTTTTGCTTTATTTTTGGCCATGACCTCTTCTTTTGCCACTGCCGGAGTGAGTTTGGTGCTGACAGTAGGCCTTGTCCTGCTTGCGCGCTTGTCCCTTATGTCTGTTTCGGGAAGGTTGGTCGCGGTCAACGGGTTTATCTTGTTTATGTGGCTGTTCGTCCCCGCGACATATGGCGGGGAGCCATGGCTCAGCCTCGGCCCCATTGACATTTCCCGCCAAGGGGTGCTGGTGTGCGCCTTGATCACCATCAAATCCAACGCTGTGGTCCTGCTGTTCATCGCCCTGGTCAACACCATGTCCATGCCCACCCTGGGCTCTGTCCTGTCCTGGTGGGGAGCGCCTTCCAAGCTGGTCCAACTGCTGCTGTTCACCTACCGCTACGTGCACGTTATTGGCCGCGAGTTCCGCCGTTTGCTCACCGCGGCCAAGATTCGCGGCTTTTCCCCGCGCACCAATCTGCGCACCTACCGCACCTACGCCTTTCTTGCGGCCATGGTCTTGGTCCGCAGCCTGGATAGGGCCGAACGGGTCGAGCAAGCCATGCGCTTGCGAGGCTTTACCGGCCAATTCCATGGTTTGGCTGAGTTCCGGTTTCAGGCCGCAGACCTGGCGTTTTGTTGCTTGGGGGGACTCAGTTTGCTGTGCCTTGCCTGGCTCGAGTGGATGGCGTAAAAGCCTGCATACACGAGCCAAGCATGCCTACTCCTCCTTTCATTGAACTCAAGCGGGTCACCGTGGCCTATGCCATGGCCGAACAGGCCGTGCTCCAGGACCTGGACCTCAGCTACTCACCTGATCAACGCATCGGCCTGGTCGGCCCCAACGGCTCGGGCAAGACCACGCTCTTTTCCGTGATCATGGGCCTGATCCAGCCCCAGAGCGGCCAGGTCCTGTTCCAGGGCCAAGAACTCGTGAAGGACAAGGACTTTGCCCCCTTGCGCAGGAATGTGGGGCTGCTGTTCCAGGACGCGGAAGACCAGCTCTTCAGCCCCACGGTGCTTGAGGATGTGGCCTTCGGCCCTCTCAACCTGGGCCTTAAGCCCGCCGAAGCCAAGGACCGCGCCCTGGCTACTCTTCAACAGCTCGGTTTGGAAGGATTTGCGGACCGCATCACCCACCGCCTGTCCGGCGG
>QZKZ01000276.1 GCA_004796465.1 Desulfovibrio sp. | reverse complement strand
ATCTTGCTCAAGCCGCACGATTCGCGCCAGCCGCAACCCAACCGCACATAAGGCCTTTCTCGCCCTCAAAAAGATAAAGGCCGCCCCCAACCGGGAGCGGCCCTTAATAACGCGATGGTGTAGCGAGGGTCGTCTAGTACATGCCGCCCATGCCACCCATGCCGCCCATGCCGCCCATACCGCCAGGCATGGGAGCGGCGTCCTTCTTCTCGGGCTTCTCGGCCACGGCGGCCTCGGTGGTGAGCAGGAGAGACGCCACGGAAGCAGCGTTCTGCAAGGCAATACGCGTGACCTTCTTGGGATCAATGACACCGGCCTTGATCAGGTCCTCGTACTCGCTGGTGGCGGCATTAAAACCAAAGCCGTCCTTGCCGTCAGCAACCTTCTCCAGGATGATCGCGCCTTCGAAACCAGCGTTGGCGGTGATCATGCGCAGGGGTTCTTCGCAGGAGCGCTTGACAATGGCGATGCCGGCAGCCTCGTCGTCGTCCACGGGCTTGACCGATTCCAGGGCGGGCAGGCAGCGCACCAGGGCCACGCCACCGCCAGGAACGATGCCTTCTTCCACGGCGGCGCGAGTGGCGTTGAGAGCGTCTTCCACGCGGGCCTTCTTTTCCTTCATCTCGGTCTCGGTGGCGGCTCCCACGTTGATCACGGCCACGCCGCCAACGATCTTGGCGAGGCGCTCTTGCAGCTTCTCGCGGTCGTAGTCGCTGGAGGTCTCTTCGATTTGGTTGCGGATCTGCTTGACCCGGCCCTTGATGTCCTCGGCTTGGCCTGCGCCGTCAACGATGGTGGTGTTGTCCTTGTCGATGACCACGCGCTTGGCGCTGCCCAGCTCGTTCACGGTGATGGAGTCGAGCTTGACGCCGATGTCCTCGGAGACCACTTGGCCGCCGGTGAGGATGGCGATGTCTTCGAGCATGGCCTTGCGGCGGTCGCCAAAGCCGGGAGCCTTGACAGCCACGATCTGCAGGGTGCCGCGCAGCTTGTTGACCACCAGGGTGGCCAGGGCTTCGCCGTCCACGTCCTCGGCGATGATGACCAGGGGCTTGCCCATCTTGGCCACTTGCTCGAGCACGGGCAGCAGGTCCTTCATGTTGGAAATTTTCTTGTCGTTGATCAGGATGAGGGGCTCGTCCATTTCGCAGACCATCTTCTCGGCGTCGGTCACGAAGTAGGGGGAGAGGTAGCCGCGGTCGAACTGCATGCCTTCGACCACGTCCAGGGTGGTGTCCAGGCCCTTGGCTTCTTCAACGGTGATCACGCCTTCCTTGCCGACCTTGTTCATGGCCTCGGCAATGATGTTGCCGATGGTGGCGTCGTTGTTGGCGGAGATGGTGCCGACCTGGGCGATCTCTTTTTGGTCGCGGGTGGGCTTGGCCAGCTTTTCCAGCTCAGCCACCAGGGCCTCGACGGCCTTGTCCACGCCACGCTTGATGGCCATGGGGTTGCGGCCCGCTGCCACGAGCTTGACGCCTTCGCTGAACACGGTCTGGGCCAGGATGGTGGCCGTGGTGGTGCCGTCGCCGGCCACGTCCGAGGTCTTGGAAGCGACTTCCTTGACCATTTGTGCGCCCATGTTCTCGAACTTGTCTTCCAGTTCGATTTCCTTGGCCACGGTCACGCCGTCCTTGGTGATGATCGGGGAGCCAAAGGACTTCTCGATAACCACGTTGCGGCCCTTGGGACCGAGGGTAACCTTGACCGCGTTGGCCAGGTTGTCCACGCCTTTTTTCAGCCGCTCGCGGGCTTTGGCGTCAAAAAGAATTTCTTTAGCAGCCATGATGCTGTCTCCTTATAGTCTGATGGAGTAATGCCAATTAGGGGAAAACGCCGCGCAGAATATGCAGGGCGGATTATTCGATAATGGCCAGGATGTCGTCCTCGCGCATGACCAAATACTCTTCACCGTCGATCTTGATCTCGGTGCCCGCGTACTTGTTGAAGAGCACGGTGTCGCCGACCTTGACGGCCAGTTCCACGCGTTCGTTGTCGTCGCCGACCTTGCCGGGACCGGCAGCGGTGATTTCGCCGCGCATGGGCTTTTCCTTGGCGGTATCAGGGATGATGATGCCACCGGCGGTCTTTTCTTCTTCCTCGAGGCGCTTGACCAGCACACGGTCATTGAGGGGTTTGAGCTTCATTTGCTCCTCCTTGGGGGTTTTGCCTTGTGTTTTGGTTTGGCTGTTAGCACTCAAAAAATGCGAGTGCTAACATCGCGGAGGGATATATAAAGCAGTTCGTGGAAAAGGCAAGGGTTTTTTTCCGGTTTTTTCCAGGAACCGGGCAGAATACGCTCCTTCAAAAAGATCCTGCTTGCAACGCATCTCCACAAATTCTGCACAACTCCCGCAAATGCAAGGAATACACTTTCTTGCACTTGGGCAGGGAATGGTCCTGCCCACGACCGCCCCAAAGCAGGGGCCGGGGCACGAGAAGCCCCCATTGCCGCGCCCTTTGACAGGGAGCCAACACAAGAGGTAAGCAGTGTGTTTGCCGAAGTATCGCCACAAGGAGTAGGTCCCCATGAGTGAAGAAAAATTCCCCCGCTTGCGCCGTTTGCCCCCCTACGTGTTTGCCCAGGTCAACGACCTGAAAATGCAGCTCAGGCACCAGAACATCGACGTAGTCGACCTGGGCATGGGCAACCCGGACTTGGCCACGCCCCAGCATATCGTGGACAAGCTCGCCGAAGCAGCGAACAACCCGAAGAATCACCGTTATTCCGCGTCAAAGGGAATCCCCAACCTGCGCAAGGCCATCAGCGATTGGTACCGCCGCCGCTTTGACGTGTCCATTGACCCGGACACCGAGGCCATCGTGACCATGGGCGCCAAGGAAGGCTTGTCGCACCTGGCCATGGTCATGCTCTCCCCGGGCGACGTGGTCTTTGCCACCGACCCGGCCTATCCCATCCACCCCTTTTCCGCGATCATTTCCGGGGCGGATGTCAGGCGCATTCCCATTGGCAAGGGCCGAGACTTTTTCGACGACCTGCTCATGGCCACCAAGCAGACCTGGCCCCAGCCCAAGCTCCTGGTCCTGTGCTACCCGCACAACCCCACCACCGAGGTGGTGGACGTGGCCTTTTTCCAGAAGATCGTGGACTTCGCCAAGGAGCACGGTATTTATGTGATCCACGACCTGGCCTATGCTGACCTGCATTTTGACGGCTATGTGCCGCCCAGCTTTCTCCAGGCCGAAGGGGCCAAGGACGTGGGCGTAGAGTTTTTCTCCCTGTCAAAGAGTTATTCCATGGCAGGCTGGCGCGTGGGGTTTTGCTGCGGCAACCGGGAGATGGTCCATGCCCTGACCCGTATCAAGAGTTATCTTGACTACGGCATATTCCAGCCCATCCAGATTGCATCCATCGTGGCCCTGAACGGCCCGCAGGAATGCATCGGCGAGATGCAGGCCGTATACAAGGAACGCCGCGACACGCTCATCGACGGTCTGTCGCGCATCGGCTGGGAAGTGGAACCGCCCAAGGCCACCATGTTTGTCTGGGCCGAGATCCCCGATGAATTCAAGTCCTTGGGCTCTGTGGAATTCTCCAAACTGCTGCTCAGGGAAGGGCACGTGGCGGTCTCGCCGGGCCTGGGTTTCGGCCATTACGGCGACGACCACGTGCGTTTTGCGCTCATAGAAAATTCCCATCGCACCAACCAAGCGATCCGGGGTATTAAAAAAGTCTTGTCAGGAGGCGCGTGTGGCGGAAGCGAGTAAGGGTCCTCTTAAAGTAGGACTGGCTGGATACGGCACGGTGGGCAGCGGCCTGGCCGATGTCATCGAGATGAACCGCGACATGATCCAGCGCCGCACCGGGCGCGAGGTCAAGCTCGCCACCGTGGCCGACCTCGGCGAGGACAAGCGGCCCGCCATCGAGGCCAAGGGCGCTACCTTTACCACAGATTTCAACGATTTCCTCAATGACCCGGAAATCGACGTGGCCGTGGAACTCATGGGCGGGACCACAATCGCCAAGACCTTCATCATCAAGGCCTTGGAGGCAGGCAAGCACGTGGTCACGGCCAACAAGGCCCTTTTGGCCGAGCACGGCAACGAGCTGTTCGCCCTGGCCCGGGAAAAAGGCTTGCATCTGGGTTTTGAAGCCAGCGTGGCCGGGGGCATCCCTGTGGTGCAAACCTTGAAGGAAACCCTGGCCGGCAACCGTATGCACTCGATCATGGGCATCTTGAACGGCACGGCCAACTTCATCCTCACCGAGATGACCGAAACGGGCATGGAGTTCAACGAGGCGCTCAAAATGGCCCAGGACAAGGGCTATGCCGAGGCCGACCCCACCCTCGATATTGAGGGCATGGACTCCGCGCACAAGCTGGTGCTGCTCATCCAGCTCGCGTTCGGCCAATATTATCCCCTGGACAAGCTGGAAGTGGTGGGTGTGACCGTGGTCACGCCCATGGACATCGAGTTTGCCCGGGAAATGGGCTATCGCATCAAGCTCATTGCCCAAGCCCACTTGGTGGACGACAAGATCGAAGCGGGCGTGATTCCCGCGCTGATTCCGGAAAGCTATCTCCTGGCCCAGGTCTCGGGTTCGTTCAATGCGGTGCGCCTTTACGGCAACGGGGGCCCGATCATGCTTTACGGCTACGGTGCGGGCGACCTGCCCACGGGCAGCGCTGTTTTGGCCGACATCATGAATGTTGCCCGCGACCTTGCGCCCTACAACACGGGTTTTGTGGAAACCGCCCTGCCCAACGCCGTGATCCTCGACTTGGACGAAGCGGTTTCGCCCCATTACCTGCGCTTCATGGTCCCGGACCGGCCGGGCGTGCTGCGCGACATCGGCGGGGTCATGGCTGACCACGGCATCAGTCTGAAGCAGGTCGTGCAAAAGGGCGAGGACACGGGCAAGGGCGTGCCCATTGTGTTCCTGACCCACGAGGCCACGGCCGGGGCCGTGCACGCGGCCATGCGCGCCGTGGACGAACTGGGCCTGACCAAGGACCGGACCATGCATT
>QZKZ01000361.1 GCA_004796465.1 Desulfovibrio sp. | reverse complement strand
GTCATCAGGCAGGTGACTAAAACCGCGTCCGGCGGATCCATGCGCTGCATGGCCGAGCGGATCAGGGAAGCATCAAGGCCATAGCGGGAATAATTGCGGGGGAAGTCTTCCAGACCCTTGGGCTGGGGGAGCGTGGACTTGGGATAATGACCGCTGCCGTTGGCGCGAGGCGTGGGCCAATCCAAATCACGCCAGGTAGGGTCCAAACAGTCGAGCAGGGCCACGGAGGCTCCACTGGCGCGCAAGGCGCCCAGCAAGGTGAGCAGGCCCATGGGGCGCAGCCACACGTTGTACGCCGCAAAGTCATAGATGGCGGGATTGATGCCCAAGATACGAGGCACGCTCCCGGCATTGTTAATGGGAGGTGACCAGGCAATCCCAGGCCAGGTCGGTAATCCTGTGTCCATAAGAGAGGCTCGCCCAAGGTTCCCGGGCCGCCAAGAATTAAAAACTCGTCCTGAACAACTTCCTGCCGCGTTTAATCCTTGCCTTGGTCCTCGTCCTCGTTCTCGTCCTCGTTCTCATCAAGGGGCTGGATAAAGGAACAGGACTTTTCCGGACAGGACAAGTGGTGGCCGCGAGCCTTGGTGTATTTCTTTTCCAGGAGCGGGAAACCGCATTCCGGGCAAGGTTCGGGAACCGGCATGTTCCACAAGGCAAAGTCGCAGTCCGGATACCGGTTGCAGGAATAAAAGACCTTACCCCGGCGCGAGGACTTTTCCACGAGTTCGCCGTCGCAGCCTTCCCTGGGGCAATCCACGCCCGTGGAAAAGGATTCGATGTGTTTGCACTTGGGGTAGTTGGCGCAGCCGATGAATCGGCCCCCTGCCCGGGAATAGCGCAGGAGCAGATCCCCCTTGCACTTGGGGCACTCGCCCAGGACCTCTTCGGGTTCATCTTCCTTGAGTACTACCTTATTATTATCGTCGCGGCCAAAATTCTTGATGTTGGTGCAATCCGGATACCCGGAGCAGCCCAGGAACTCGCCGCGATGGCTGGTCTTGATGACCATGGGTTTGCCGCACTTGTCGCAGTCAATGCCGGTTTCCTCGTCCGAGGGCCGGGCAGTGATCACGATCTCGCCGTTTTCGTCGCGGGTGAAGTTCTTGATGTTCTTGCACTCGGGATATCCTGAGCAGCCCAGGAACTCGCCGTTCTTGCTGAACTTGATGACCATGGGCTGGCCGCACTTGTCGCACTCGATATTCGTGGCCAGGGTGGCCCGGGTCATTTTTTGCCCGGCTTCCTTGAGCGCTGGGTAAAATCCTTGGGTAAAGCCTTTCATGAGGTCGACCCAGTTCTCGTCGCCCAGGGCCACGGCATCCAGCTTGCCTTCCATGTCAGCGGTAAAGCCCACGTCCATGAGATCGGTAAAGTGCTCGCTGAGCTGGTCACTGACCAACTGGCCCAATTCCGTGGGCATGAAGCGCTTTTCCTCAAGCTTGACGTAGTCCCGGTCCTGGATCGTGGAGATGATGGCGGCGTAGGTGGAGGGGCGGCCAATGCCCTTGTCTTCCATCTCTTTGACCAGGGTGGCTTCGGAGTAGCGCGCAGGAGGCTGGGTAAACTTTTGCTCCTTGCTCAAGTCCTTGAGTTCGAGCTCTTGGCCTTGTTCCAGCTTGGGCAGTTCCTTGGATTCCGCGCCGGTTTCGCTGCCATAGACCGTGAGGTAACCAGGAAACAGGATGCGTTCGCCCTTGGTGCGCCACAAGGTCTGGCCCGCCTCGGAGGTGATGGTGGTGTCCTTGATCTTGGCCGCGGCCATCTGCGAGGCCATGAAGCGCTGCCAAATCAGGGAGTACAAACGAAACAGGTCCCGGTCCAAATAGGGCTGCACCGTCTCCGGAGTCAGCTCCACGTCAACAGGGCGAATGGCTTCGTGGGCGTCCTGGGCCGATTTCTTGCTTTTGAACACCCGGGTCTTGGCCGGGTAATAGTCCTTACCGTAGGCCTCCAAGATCAAGGTCTTTGCTGCGTCTAGGGCTTCGGGCGCAATACGCACAGAGTCGGTACGCATATAGGTGATCAGCGCCTTGAGACCGTGGTCGCCCAACTCAACGCCTTCGTACAGGCGCTGGGCCAGGGTCATGGTCCGTTTGGAGGAGTAGCCGAGCCTACGGTTGGCGTCCTGCTGCAAGGTGGAGGTGATGTAGGGTGGAGAGGGCTGCTTGTTGCGCTGCTTTTCCGTGACCGACTCAACCACGAACTGGTGCTTGCGGATTTCCTTTTCCAAGGCCTCGGCTTTCTTGGCCGAGCCAATGGGGCTTTTTCCAGGGGCAACCAGTTTGCCCTTGTACTTCCACAGATCTGCTTGGAATTCCGGGGGATTGGGTCCATGCAACATGGCCTTGAACACCCAGTATTCCTCGGGCTTGAATGCGCGGCGCTCCTTTTCCCGCTCCACGATGAGCTTCAAGGCAACGGACTGGACCCGTCCGGCGGAAATGCCGCGCTTTACGTGTTTCCACAGGATCGGAGAGATTTTGTAGCCCACGAGCCTGTCCAGGACCCGGCGGGCCTGTTGAGAGTCGAACAGGTCCTTGTTCAGCTCCTTGGGGTGCTCAAGCGCTTCTTTTACAGCTCGAGACGTAATCTCGTTGAACTGGATGCGGCTCACATTGGTGTTCACATCCTTGATAAGTTCCGCCACGTGCCAGGCAATGGCTTCGCCTTCCCGGTCCGGGTCAGGGGCCAGGTACACATGCCCGACCTTGGCCGCGGCCTTCTTGAGCTTGCGCACAACCTCTTCCTTGCCCTCGATGACTTGGTACTCCGGAGCAAAGTCTTGGGTTTCATCCACTCCCAGGCTGGATCTGGGCAGATCGCGCACGTGTCCCACACTGGCCTGGACGTCGTATTTGGCGCCCAGGAACTTTTTAATGGTCCGGACTTTTGCCGGAGACTCAACAATGATGAGGTCTTTTGCCATGACGTGGCACCTATAATCACACCCTGGACACATGGCAAGGGCCTTCTCAAGGGGAGCAATCCGGGAGGGAGCCTTGGCCGGGCCAATGAAGAAGCAGCCAAAGTATTGCTGTGAGCGGTCCCCGGCCTGTTATGACTTTTTGGTATCGACCTTGCAAAATACCTCTCTGTACAGAGGCTTGACATGTATGGAAATAGCCCGAAGAGTCTAACAAAAGATAGTTATGACAGCAGGTTCAACACGTCGGATAAACGGAGGCCGCGCTCATGGACGCTTCAGCATGCGTCAAAAAAACATCACTAGGAAACCACGGGGTTTCCTGTGGGGTGCGGGAGTGTTGCTGTGCCTGCTCGTTGTGTTGTGTATGGACCCCTTGCAAGGATGGGCGGAAATGAGCCAAGAATTTTCATCCATAGAAGAGGTTGCGCGGGAGCACATAGACCGCCGCAACGGAGGGGGCGACTCTGGAGAAAGGGGCGCTGTACCCGGCGGCCGCCGCGTGGGCTTTGAAGAGGTGCTCCAGGCCCAGGCCGAGACCATGAGTCCTTTACCTCGCCGCGAATTGGAGCCCGAGCCTTCGATCCATCAAGATGAACCGGGTGCATCCCTTGAAAACTACGGCATGGGCGCCCTGCGATCCTTCCAGGAGCAGGCCATGACCATGGTGGCCAGGGCCGCTGCCTCGCATCACGGCGGTGAGGTGCGGGTGTCTCTTGTTGATACCGCTCCTGAGCAGGAGCAAGCAACCGGCGTTGTGCGCAGATCCATTTCGCGGAGCAGCGGGAACATCCCGGTGCACGACATTATCTCCCAGGCCCGGCGCAAAATGATGCTGCAGTTGGCGGACAACCTTGCCCTGAGCCAGGATGGATCGGAGTTCAACCCGGTGGGCCGCTTGTCAGCCATGTTCGAGTCAGGAACCAGCGGCGGTATTGAAGCCATTGGCTACGACCGCAGGGGCGGCACCTCGTATGGGAAATACCAGATATCCTCGCGCATGGGCACCATGGGCCAGTTTCTGACGTTCCTTGACCAGGAGGCCCCGGAAATCGCCGATCGCCTGCGCGGGGCAGGAGCCGCAAACACGGGCGGCCGCGGGGGCGCCATGCCCGACGTGTGGCGGACAATTGCCCGCGAAGACCCCCAGCGCTTCGAGGATCTTCAGGACGAGTTTATATTTAACTCATTTTACGTGCCAGCCCTGGAGTCGGTGCAGCAACAGACCAGCATCCAAATGAGCGAGCGGTCGCCCGTGCTCATGGAAGTGCTGTGGTCGACCTCGGTGCAGCACGGCATTACCGGGGCCACTCGCATATTCAACCGGGCTGCGGAGCTGGCTGGAACAGCCGAGGATCATGAATTCGACAAGCGGCTCATTGAAGAGGTTTACCGGGTGCGCCGCGCTAATTTCGACTCCTCGTCCACCTCCATCCGCCAGGCAGTGAAAGCGCGCCTGAACCGGGAAGAAGGCATGGCCTTGTCCATGCTGCAAACCAATGTGAGTCAGGTGATTTAATCACCAAAAATAATGACTACAGATTTCCTCGGAAATATTTCGAGGGGAGAAAGACGGGGCCGCGGTTTCATGGGGAGAACGCGGCCCCGATTCCTTTTCGTAGCGAGAATCAGGTATGAGCCAAGGCGGCAAGCCAATTCCGCATGTGCTGGTGATGGGAGCCGGGCCAGTAGATGCGCTCACAATCAGGGCAAATTTGGAAAGCATCGAAATACTTTTTCGTCTTAGGCTCCAGCCTATGGAGTATGGCTTCCTTGGCCACGGGCCGAAGAGATGTGTTGCACTCCAGGCAGCGGGAAAACGGCCGGAATGGGGGGGCCAAGCCAAAGTAGTCAAGAAAAGATCGCAGCTGTTCTTGCGGTTCTTCGCAACGAATAAGGTGTCCATACGCTATCTTGCTATGTTTGAGGAGTGCGCGGTCCTTGGTGATCACAATGCGGTTCTCATGAAACGCGAGGGCGGCAAGTTGAGAGTCATCCTCATCATTGGCCGTAGCCGCATCAAATCCCAACACACGGATGAGCCGTCCCAGCTTTCCCACATTGGCGTCCACCAAAAAAGCCAAGCCGGGTAAGGGCTTTGGCCGGAGCAGGGTTGGCTTGGTCACGTCCACCGGAGGAGTGAAAGGAAAAACCTCAACATGGTCGCCAGGATGCAGCAAGGGAGTAAAGTCAGTATTTATGCCGTTGATCATCAACCCCCCGACAACTCCATGCGGCGGGCCAAGCGCTTCAATCACGTCCTTGACCGAGGCGCGGCGGCGAACGGGGTACTTAACGCTACCCATGCCGCGCTTGTTGGCGTTGAGTAAATCCGGTAAATCGCCGTGAAACGTCAAGCAGGCCGGATGATCGCTGTCCGGGAAGGATTTGGGAGGCAAGGTGGCAGACATGGATTGGTATTGTGTGGGCGTGGTTGCGGCCCTGGTAGGGGCGTGGTTGGTGGAAACCTTGTCCGGCATGCTCACTTTGCGCGGGCTCAAGGCGGACCCAGATCCCGAGGCCTTGGATCTCATGGGTGAATCCAAGCTGTCCCGCGCCAGGACCTACAGTACGGCCAGACAGAAATTCTCCTTGTTGCGCGAATCCACCCAGCTGATCCTTGTCTTGGGATTTCTCTTTGCCGGCGGTTTCAATCTCCTGGACCAAGGCGTGGCCTTGTTCCACCTCCCGGAAGTAGTGACAGGAGTCCTTTTCGTGGCGGCCTTGGGTGTGCTGAGCCAAGGAGTGGGCCTGCCCTGGGATTACTATTCCACTTTTGTAATCGAAGAGCGCTTTGGCTTCAACACGACCTCGCCCAAGCTGTGGGTGGCGGATAGGGTCAAGTCCTGGCTCTTGGCCCTGGTCCTGGGCGGTCCACTGCTCCTGGCCGTGATCTGGTGCCTGGTGGAGTTGGGTTCCAAGGCGTGGCCCACGGCGTGGGCCATCAGCACGGTGGTCATGCTCATCCTTCATTACATCGGCCCCACCCTGATTCTGCCCCTGTTCAACACCCTTACGCCCCTGGAGCAAGGGCCCAAGCGCGAGGCCATTGAAGCCTATTCCCGGGCCAATGCCATTCCAGTCAAGGACATTATGGTCATGGACGGTTCCAAGCGGTCCAAAAAGGCCAACGCCTTTTTCACGGGTTTGTGGGGCAAACGACGCATCGTGCTCTTTGACACTCTGGTCAACAAACACTCTGCCCAGCAGCTGGTTGCTGTATTGGCCCATGAGGCCGGACATTGGAAGCTCAAGCACATTCCCTTGCTGCTGGTCCTGGGCGTGCTGCAAACCGGCTTCATGTTCTGGTGTTTGTCGCTGTTTCTCAAGGTGGAAGGAATCCACCAGGCATTCGGCATGGAGCGGGTGACCGTGCACGGCGGCTTGGTCTTCTTTTTTCTGCTCTTCACTCCCTTGTCCCTGCTCCTCGGTGTGGTAACGCGGTGGATATCGAGGATCTGCGAGCGGGCAGCAGACAGATTCGCGGTGCGCAGCATGGGCACGGCCCAGCCCATGCTGCGCGCGTTGCAGTCCCTGGCCAAGTCGAACCTGTCCAATCCCGTGCCCCACGGCATGGAAGTGGCCCTGCATCACTCCCATCCGCCCTTGCTGGCCCGTATGCAGGCCATTCGAGAGTATTTCCCTGAAAAGGAACACATGAAAGCAGCCACGGATTAATGCAAAGAAAATTTGGGGCTCCGCCCCAAACCCCGGCAGGGGCTCTGCCCCTGCACCCCGATCTTCTCTTCCCGTCACAGATTGTTTGGAATGGATGTCGTAGTATTCACCAGATAAAAGACTTGGCCCGAGTTCGAAGATTTACCGAAATGTTACTGTGATTGGCTTTGCCCAAGCCGGCAGGCATGCTATCGTTGCTCCTCAAGAGTCGGTTACCAACCCCATGAAAACCCGGCCTTTTCGTTTCATGGGAAACATCTCTGACCATTGGAGAAACCATATGCGCTTGTTTCGGGTCGTCTTCATCGCATTGGTCGCGCTCTGGGGGAGCATGGGCATGGCTGCGGCACAACAAACATCGGATGAACACGAGTATGTAAACGGGGTCAACCAATTCAACTTGCAGGTGTTTGGTCAGCTCGGGGAAACGCCGGGCAATATGTTCGTATCTGCATATTCCATCCATACGGCACTGGGCATGGCCATGGCCGGAGCCCAAGGCCAAACCCTGGTGGAAATGAGGCAAGCCTTGGAAGTGGAGGCCATGAACTCCGAAGCGATTCATAGGGCTGCGGCAAATATCACGGCTGCCTTGTCCGGCAACAAGGAAGAGCAGGGATTTGAGCTGCGCGTGGCCAACAGCTTCTGGGGCTTGGCAGGATATCCTTTCCGCGCCTCGTTCCTTGAATTTCTCAATGAGCACTACGCTGCTGAATTGTATACCGTTGATTTCCGCAATGATTCGGAAGGAGCGCGCGAGGAAATCAATGAATGGGTCGAGGACGCCACCAATAACAAAATCAATGATTTGATTAAGCCGGGTATGCTGCAACCCTTGACCCGTCTGGTGTTGGTCAATGCGGTGTATTTCCTGGGCGATTGGCTCCAGCCCTTTACCGCCGAATCCACCAGGGACCGCCCCTTTCACCTGGTTTCCGGAGAGATCATCGAGGTGCCGACCATGGGCCAGCAGCTCTGGACAGGCTACGGCGAGGTCGACACGGTCCAAGTCCTGGAACTGGAATATATGGGCGGGCGTTTGTCCATGGTCATCTTGCTCCCCGAGCAAAACGGCCTTGATGGCTTGGAAGAGCTAATGGATGCGGCGTATTATGATCGCTTGGTGGGTTCCATGGAAAGCCAGGAGGTTGTCCTGAATTTGCCCAAGTGGGAAAGCACGTCTGAATTTCAGCTCGCTGAGGTTCTTTCCGGACTAGGCATGCATAGCGCCTTTGATCCGGACGCTGCTGATTTCACGGCCATGGCCGAGACAGACGAGCTGTTTATTTCCGATGTTGTGCACAAGACTTTTGTGCGGGTCGATGAATTGGG
>QZKZ01000244.1 GCA_004796465.1 Desulfovibrio sp. | reverse complement strand
GGGCCAAGGACATCACCGAGACCATGATCCAGTCCGGGGCCGCCGCTTTGGGCGCGTCCCGCCTGATCAACCTCTTTGCCCCCCTGCGGGCTCATACCCCTGATCCCGAGCCCGAATACCGGGACGTGACCCGGGAGCGGCCCAAGATCATGGCTGCCCTGTGCACCTCCTGCCCGATCCTGGAAAAGAGGGTGGACCTCGACCAGGTCAAGGCGCGCATCGAGGCCATGGAAACGGTCAAGGAGGTGGTCACCGTGGGCCAGGCCTGCACCGAGGCGGGCTGGCAAGAAATCACGGACAAGGCCCAGGCACTGGGGCCCAACCGGGTCCTGATCGGGGCCTGCATGCCCTACGCCTACGTGCCCAAGCTGCATGAACTGGGACGGCTCATCGGGCTCAGGCCCGCGCTCATGGACGTGGTGGACATCTATACCCCCACGGCCACGACCCCGGCGTCAGCTCCAGAAGGCCAGCTCGAACACGAGGTTACTTCCCTGCTGCGCATGGCCGGAGTCAAGCTCATCGGCGCGGACCCCACGGCCAAGACTCCGCCCCAGCACGCATCGCCCAAGACGCTTATCGTGGGCGGCGGCCTGGCCGGTCTCACCGCGGCCCACGGCATCGCGGACATGGGCTACGAGGTAGTCCTGGTCGAGGAAGAGGAGGAACTGGGCGGCCAAGCCCTGCGCATCCGCAAGTCCCTGACCGGCGACGACCCCGTGCGCTTCATGACCGACCTCATCGAACTCGTGGAAAAGCACCCCAATGTGACCGTGTACAAGGACGCCCGGGTGGCCCTGTCCATGGGCCGTGCCGGACGGTTCCTGTCCGTGGTCGCCACGGACGACGGCAGCGTCCCCGTGGAGCACGGGGCCGCGATCCTGGCCACGGGCGGCCAAGAAGCCAAGGTCTACGACTGGGGGTTCCGGGTGCACAAGACCGTGCTCACCCAGAGCGAACTGGAAGAGCAGTTGGCCGACGGCACCGTGGACGCGGGCGGACTGAACAGCGTGGCCATGATCCAGTGCTGGCGCTCCCGCGAGGAAAACCGGGACTACTGCTCCCGGATCTGCTGCCAAATGGCCCTGAAGAACGCCCTGGAACTCAAGAAGCGTAATCCCAACCTCCAGGTGTTCGTGTTCTACCGCGACATCATGAGCTACGGCTTCATTGAGCACTATTACACCGAGGCCCGCCGCGCAGGCGTGATCTTCGTGAGCTTTGACCTGGACTCCAAGCCCGAAGTCACCTTTGTGGAGGGCAAGCCTCATATCAAGGCCTTTGACAGTGTGAGCGGACGAGAACTGCAGATCGAAGCCGACCTCCTGGCCCTGGCCAGCGGCATCGAACCCAACGACGTGTCCGAACTGGTGGAACTGTTCCAGATCAGCGTGGATGAGCACGGGTTCTTTACCGAAGCCGAACCCAAGTGGCGGCCCGTGGACTTCCTCAAGCAAGGCGTGTTCATGGCCGGACTGGCCAGGGCGCCGGGAAACATGGAAGAGACCATTGTCTCGGCCAAGGCTGCGGCGCAACGGGCGCTCAGAGTGCTCTCCGAAAAGCACCTGGTCAGCGGCACCATCGTGGCCGAGGTCCGGGACTCCCTCTGCTCGCTCTGCGGCAAGTGCGTGGAAGTCTGCGCCTACGGCGCGCGCGCCCTGGACATCCGCCAGGACAAGGTACTTGTGGACGAACTGCTCTGCCAGGGCTGCGGCTCCTGCGCAGCGGTCTGCCCCAACAGCGCCAGCGTGCTGCGGGGCTTCACCGACACCCAGGTGCTCTCGGTGATCGACGCGGCCCTTGAGGAAATAGTCTAAGCTCAAGGGAACACGAGGAAAAGAAAAAGTCTAAACAATTGGACTAAGGAAAACGTCACATGAACAAGGGAGACCCCATGCACACGCAAACCAGTCAGAGCAGCCACGACAAGCCGTTGGTCCTTGGCGAGCCCAAGAGCCTGGCGGAGGTGCGGGAAATGGTGGCGGCCTGCATGCAGTGCGGCACTTGCTCGGCTTCGTGCCCCAATGTGGACGCCATGGACATGACCCCGCGCCGGATGTGGCGGCTCGTGCTCTTTGGCCAGGAGGACGCGGTGCTCACCAGCAAGACCATGTTCCTGTGCTCCTCCTGCTACACCTGCACGTTGCGCTGTCCCAGGGGGCTGCCGCTCACCAGCGCCATCTACGCCCTGAAGCGGGCCGCGGCCGAACGCGACGAGCGGGCCGTGCAGAAGCGCCACGCGTTCTACAAGGCATTCGTGGACAACGTGCGCACCTACGGCAGGGTCCAGGAGTCCATGCTCATGACCAAGTACTTCCTGGCCATGCGCGATCCCTTCCTGCCCCTGGGGTTCACCGGGCTTGGCCTCAAGCTCATGGCCAAGGGCAAGCTGCATGGTCCGAGTTCAAAGCATAAGGGGCGGCTGACCGCCATCTTCGACAAGGTCAAGGAAATGGAAGGTGGAGCATGAGATACGCATACTATCCGGGATGTTCGCTCACCGAGAGCGCGCGCGAGTACGACGACTCCACCCGCGCGGTGCTCGGGCTCCTGGGCGCCGAACTCAACGAGATTCCGGACTGGACCTGCTGCGGGGCCAGCGCCGTGGAATCGGTGAGCCGCTTGCTCACGTACTCCTTGCCCGCTCGCAACATGGCCCTGGCCGAGCGAGAATTCGGGGACGCGGACCTGCTCGCTC
>QZKZ01000088.1 GCA_004796465.1 Desulfovibrio sp. | reverse complement strand
CCATATTTCCGTGCTGCGCAAGGGAAGGATCATGGCCGCCAACCTGGACGGGGCCACGGTGACGGACACCGCCGAACTGGCGAGGATGATGGTGGGCCACGACATTGCGCTCAATCTTGAACGCGTAACCACGGCCCAAGCCGACGCAATATTAGAGGTCCACGGCCTGTCCCGCGACCTGCCCGGTATTCGGGCGCCTTTTCGTGAGGTCTCCTTTTCCGTGCGCCAAGGTGAGGTGTTTTCCGTGACGGGCGTGGCAGGCAACGGCCAGTCCGACTTGGCCGCCGTGTTGGGAGGGATGAAGACCGGGGCCAAGGGAACCGTGATCCTTAAAGGAAGACGCATGGCCGCTGGGCGTTGGAACCCTGCCAAGCACGATGCGGCCTACGTTCCCGAAGACCGTTACCAAACAGGCAGCGTGCCGGACATGAGCCTGACGGATAATTTTTTGCTGTCCTTTTTTCAGGAACACAGCAAGGGCGGCCTGCTGCAACGAAGAGAAGCGCGGCGAAAAACCGAAAATTTATTAAAGGAGTACGGCGTGGCGGCCACTGGCCCTGAAGCACGGGCCGGAAGCCTGTCAGGCGGCAACCTGCAAAAGTTCATCCTGGGGCGGGAGTTGAGCCGCAAACCCGTGTTGTTCATTGCCGAGCAGCCCACCCAGGGCTTGGACGTCCAGGCAGTGGCCGACATCTGGCAAACCATAACCCGAGCCAAGCAGCACATGGCCGTGCTCCTGTTCACCAACGACCTGGAAGAGGCGTTGGCCCTGTCCGACCGGATAGGGGTCATGTTCCGGGGCCGCATGCTCGACATCCTGGACGTGGATATGCCCACGGCGACCGCCAAAGCCGCCCTGGTGGAACGCATCGGCCTGCTCATGGCGGGCATGGTGTTGCCGGACAAGCCCGGGCAGGGGGCAAGGCCATGATCCGATTGGTTAAACGCACGGATCGCTTCAAGGGCCAAGCCCTGGCCATCCCCGCGCTGGCCGTGCTTTTCGCCTTTGGGGCAGGAGCCCTGATTCTGCTCCTGTTCGGAGTGAATCCCTTGTCAGCCTATTGGGCCATGGCCAAGGGCGCGTTCGGCTCGGGCTACCTGGCCTCGGAAGTGCTGGTCAAGGCCGCGCCCATGACCCTGACGGGGCTGGCCGTGGCCTTGGGCGTGACCATGCTGCTCTGGAACATCGGCTGCGAGGGCCAGCTCGTTATGGGCGCGGTGTTCGCCGCGGGTGTGGGCCTATTCGGCTCGGCCTATCTGCCGGATTGGGCCATGCTGCCCGCCGCTGCCGGGGCCGGAGCCCTGGGCGGTGCGCTCTGGGCCATGGGACCGGCCCTGCTCAAGGCGGGCTTTCGCGTTAATGAAATCCTGACCACGCTGCTGCTCAATTATGTGGCTGTCATCCTTATGGAGCACTTGTACTTTGGCCCCTGGCGCAATCCCCAGGGCCTGGGGTTTCCCGGCACAGCGGCCATTGCGGACAGCGCCATGCTGCCGCGTTTTTTCGGCACGCGCATCCACTTGGGCCTGTTCCTGGCCCTGACCATTGCTCTCATGTTGGGAGCGCTTCTTCGCCACAGCAAATGGGGCTTTCAACTGCGCGTGGCCGGGCTCGGCCCCAAGGCCGCGCGGTATGCGGCCATTCCCGTCAAACGCCGCACCCTGGAAGTCATGGCTGCCAGCGGCGCGCTGGCAGGGTTGGCGGGCATGGGCGAAATTTGTGGTTTGCAGCACCGCCTACAAGAAGGGCTATCCATTGGCTACGGGTATGACGGCATCATCGTGGCCTTCTTGGCCCGGCTCAACCCCCTGGCCGTGCCCGTGGCCGCCGTGTTCCTCTCCGCCGTGACCATAGGCGCGGAACGGCTGCAGACAAGCCTGGGCCTGCCCTCATCCATTGAACTCGTGCTTAAGGGGTGCCTGGTGTTCGGCTATCTGGCCGGTGAAGGGGCGACGCGTTGGCGGTTGCACTTTGGCGGCCAGACAACTCCGGCTATGGCAGCGGAGGGCGGCCATGCTGAGTGAAGTGACCATGGTCGGCCAGATCGCGGTCAAGGCGTCCATTGGCGTATTGCTGGGCAGCCTGGGCGAAATCGTCACGGAAAAGAGCGGGGTGCTCAATCTTGGCGTGGAAGGCATGATGCTCTTTGGGGCCATGGCGGGTTTCGCCGTGGGCAGCATCACGGGTAACGCTTACTTGGCCGCGTCCGCGGGCATGGTTGGAGGCGGGCTGCTGGGCCTGCTCCATGCCGTGTTTTCCATTTCCTTGCAGGCCAACCAGGTGCTGTCCGGCTTGGCCATCACCATTTTCGGCTCGGGCCTGGCGCATTTTCTGGGCCGCCCCTTTATCAACGCCCGGGGCGTGACCCTGGCCCCCTTGCCCATTCCGCTACTCAGCGACATCCCGGTCCTGGGCAAGGTGTTTTTTTCCCAGTCAATCCTCGCCTATACAGCGTACGCATTGACCCTCATCCTATACTTCATGTTGACCAAATCCCGCACCGGCCTGGTTATTCGCGCGGCAGGCGAAGACGCAGCAGCAGCCGACGCCGCCGGAACGCCCGTGACCACAATCCGCTATGCCAGCACCGTGTTCGGCGGCATGCTGGCCGGGCTGGGCGGCGCGTATTTGTCCCTAGTGCATACTCCGGGCTGGAAGGAACACATGACCGGCGGACAGGGCTGGATCGCCATCGCCATGGTCCTGTTCTCGGTGTGGAATCCCTTGTGGGCCTTTTGCGGAGCGCTGCTTTTCGGAGTGCTCACGGCCCTGCAGTTCGCTTTCCAGATGTGGGGCGTTACGGCGGTCCCCCAATATATTCTGAAGATGATGCCTTACCTCCTGACCATCATGGTCATGGCCGTCATCCACCTGTCTCCGTCCCTGCGCCGAAAAAGCGGCGCACCCGGCGACCTGGGACGGCCCTTCAGCAGGGAAGGGTAGCCATGGCCGAATTCCAGATTCCCAGGCTCGCCTCGGGCGGGCTGATCACCACCTACGCCTGCCCCTCGCGCTGCGGCCATTGCCTGTACAATTCCGGGCCGCACCGGGCCAAGCGCTTCATGGATCGGGCCACGGCCAAACAAGCCGCGCGAACCATAGTGGAGCAAGGCTGCTCGTCCCTGCATATTGGCGGAGGGGAACCCCTGCTTGATCCGGACAACCTGCTCATGGTCATTGCGGCCTGCGCCGGGGCCGGGCTGTTCATCGACTACGTGGAGACCAACTGCAGTTGGTACCGCGACCCCGGCCAAGCCGAGGCCCTGTTGGCGAGGCTGCAGGATGCGGGGCTCTCGACCCTGCTCGTGTCCATCAGCCCCATGCACAACGAACATATTCCCTTGAGCCGCACCAAGGGCGTCATGGAGGCCTGCCGCGGCACGGGGATGCGCATCTTCCCTTGGGTCAAGGAATTCCTGCCTGACCTCGAGGCGTTGCGCCCGGACGTCAAGCATGGCTTCAAGGAGTACCAGTCCTTGTTTGGTACGGATTACGTGGCCAGAATCCCCTCACGCTACTGGATACACTTGGGGGGCAGGGCCCTTGAGTTGTTTCGGCCCTATCTCCCCTTGCACAACGCGAAGGACATTGCCCAAGACACCCCTCCCTGCCGGGAGCCCTTGGACACCAGCCATTTCCACGTGGACCTGGACGGAAATTACATACCTGGCCTGTGCGTGGGCTTGGCCGTGGAAACGGGCGACTTGGGCAAGCCCATTGACCAGGATAAGTATCCCGTGCTCGCCATGTTGCTGGAACATGGAGTCGGAGAACTGCTTTCCGTGGCAAGGCGCAAACACGGCTTTGAGCCGAGAAGCAGCGGGTATCTGTCAAAGTGCGACCTGTGCACCCATATCCGCGCCTTTCTTGTGGGCACGGTGGGAAAAACGAGCCGCGACCTCTGCCCGACTGGTTTCTACTCTCAGTACTAGCCTGCTCCTGTTAAGCTACAACTCAAGATCAAGCTGCACCTTGTCCGGGCATTCCAGTTTGTTGAGCAGGATGTCACGGGGAATGCCGAAACGGTGCACGCTGCAGCGGTATATTGCCTTGGGCAGGTCAGCGAGCTTGCGGTTGAAATGTTCGCAATCGCTGCATTGGGGAAAAAAGGGAGACATTCTTTCTCGAATTAAAAGCGGGGCCGAGTCCGGCCCCGCTTTTGCCTACATCTTTCACCGGATTGCGGTTTCCTTATCCGAAAGGCTAACGCGCTCCGGGAAAAAGGGTTGCGCAAGCACCCGGCAAGAGGCGACAAAGACTACTGGCAGGACTGGCCCGCGCTCTCCATGGCAGCCATGGTGGCTTCGTCGATCTGAGACATCTTTTCCATGAGTTCCATGGCCTTCTCAGGATCGTTCTCTGCCTCGCCAGCAAGAGACATGAAATCCACGATGGTGGAAAAATCCTCGGAAGAAAGTTCTTTTTGCAGGGCTTCGCCCACGCAGCGGCATTCGTCTTCAGTGGCTTCGCCCATGCTGGCGTCCACGCACACGGAAACGAATTTTTCAACATCGCCGCTACCACCACCGCCACAAGCCGCAAGGCCGGCAACGAGTCCCACGACCAGGATCATACACACATAACGCATTGGCAATTCTCCTTAAGAGGGTTCAGTTGTTATTCCGTCCGGATGCTTGTCCCGGATGTTTGCCCTGAATGCTCGGCGCGCACGTTGCGCCGGAGCATGGTGTTTCCAGGGTACATCCTTGCTACCAGAAAAGACCCCATGCGTAAACCGGAATTGCCTTGAGCAAAGAAACCCTCATCCTCACCAAGATTATTTTTCGCCCATACCATGGAGGTATGGTTTACTGTTGTTCCTTGTGCAATCCTTCCCAGCTTGTCATGATTTTGGGTTTACATTTTGCTCGCGGCAGTGGTGCGGGAATCAATCCCATGCAACCCAACTCTGTACATCTTCCTCTCCTTAGCCCACTTCTCTACTGATTGCTCCGAGAAAAGCCAGGGCATAGCGTCGCTAGTGCATCTAGCAACTAAGATAACCCTTGGTATTTGAGGACATAAGTCTAAGATGATTCCACTACAATATTTAGATTATATCTAAAAATATTCTAAATAATAATTAGAACACTGGACTTGCTGTCTATTTGTTGCGCATATCAGACAATTGTGTATACTTGCCTTTCATTGCAGTACAGCCGCAATAGACTGGACCTAACAACCCCAGTTGCAGTGCGCGGGATGAGACTCGGCAAGGAAAGCAACATGAAACGTTTCTCCATACTGGCGGTTTGCTTACTCTTGCTGGCTGTGTCGGCGTGTTCACAACGCGCCTTGGCTCCTTCCGTGGCCAATGACCAGTATATTTCCGTTTCCTCGCATCAGGATTTCTCACCTGCCGACCCCGAAGGATCGGATCACGACCTTGATCAAGAAGTCGAGGCCCTGCTCGGCGACTTCACCCTGCAAACCGCGTTCTCGGCCCAAGGGCTTGACCAGGAAACCCCGGTACACGTCAGCCTTGAGGTGCCTCTGAATGAGGACATGTCGGCCTGGGAACGGCGAACCCAAGAGCAATACCGCCATCTCGGAAGGCTCCTGGAGGATAATCCCGGTCTCTCAGCCACCATTGAAGGTTTTTCCCTGGGCCAAGGGAGGCAATCCTCGAACGTGGCAGTGTCCCAGGTCCGTGCCGAGGCTGTGCGCAACGACCTGGCCTCCAGGTTTTCCATTGACCAGCGCCGACTCCTGGCAATTGGCCGGGGCGATGAAGCACCTTCGCGGCAAGGGAGCGGACAGGAAGGGTGGATATCCATCACGGTTCAAGGCGTGCTCTCGCCCTCGACATTCGCCTCGGCTCCCCCAGTCCCGGACCCAGCCGAAACATCACCCTATACAGCCTCCGCCCCTCTGTCTGCCAGCACTGCGGGAACCGGGTACTCCGCAACCCTGCATTTTTCCTCGGGCCAAGCCGACCTTACCGGTGCCTTGGCCCAGGAGCTAGCGGCCATGGCCGAACTCCTCGCCGGGTCTCCACACGCGGCCCTGAACATCGAAGGCCATACTGACAACGTGGGCAGCCGCGAGGCCAACCGCCTCCTGTCCAAGGAGCGGGCCGAAATGGTCAAGTCCCTGCTCGTGGCGCAATATGGCATCGATCCCCAGCGGCTGTTCACGGTCGGCTACGGGGAGGAACAGCCCCTGGCCGACAACGGCAGCGAAGTTGGCCGCGCCATGAATCGGAGGGTGGAGGTTTCGCTGGTCGACCACGGCGTGATCGTCCCCAGCCAGGCCGTCAATGCAGACTATGAAATTGAAATCAGTATCAGCCAGTGCCGCCTGTGGCTCTACGAAAATACTGCCAACGGCGCCCGAACGCTTATTCGCGAATTCGCCGTGGCCACGGCCAAGGAAGGGACCGAATACCCTTCCGGGCAAGGCTATGTCACGGCCATCGACACCAATCCCTGGTGGCATCCTACCCCGTCCATGATCCAGCGGGCCCGCAACCAGGGGCGCAGCCTTGAGCCAACCCCGCCGGGCGCATCCAACAACCCCATGGGCGCGTTTAAGATCCACTTGTCCCACGGCGGCGACCAAGGGGCTTTCCGCATTCACGGGACCAACCGGCCCTCGCAAATCGGCCGCCGAGTGTCTCTGGGCTGCATCCGCATGCATAATGACGAGGGCCTGCAATTGGCCCGGCTCATTGAAGTGGGTACGCCTGTGACCATTTTTTACTAGCCCGATTGACTTGATTCCGGTTTGGCAGGACAGGACCTGTCACCAATTTTTACTCAATTGTTACAAAACTGCCTGGTTTTCCTCGTTTCCAGCCTTTGGTGCGATTTTGCCATGGTTTTTTTTGTATGCCCCACGCCATGGGCTATTGAAAAAGCCTACTGTTTGAAATATAATAGTAGTTGTCTCAAATAACACGTTTTTTTCAACGTCCCACCCCGGCAACATCCTGGCCACCGTTCCGGGCCACAACCGGACCACGCCCAAGGAGGCTCCCATGCAGGCATCCCCGGAAAAACCACCAACCAGCCATTTAAAAAACCTGGTCATCTTTCTCCTGGCAGGAGCAGTGATCGTGTTGGGCGGCCTCCATCTCCTCGACTTTGGGGAAGGCCAGGAGCCTGCCCTGGACAGCGAAAACGCCACCGAGACTGTCGAGCCCGCGCCCCTGCCCGAGGAATTGGTGGAGCCCGGCGACGAACCTGTTTCTGTGACGCTCACGGCTGTGGAGCCAGAATTCCGACGCTTCCTGCGCATCGCCTTTTCCCGGCCCTTGGGCGAGGGGTTGGTGGGCCAGAGCCTGGACGAATCCCCCGTGGCGATCAGTCCGGAAAAAATCGGCGTCTGGACGTGGATCAGCCCGCATCTGCTCCAATTCGACCCCATCGACCCCTTTCAAATGAACACGGACTATTGGATTACCCTCTATCCTGACCAACTTATCAGCGAAGGGCAGGTCTTTGAGGGAGATACGGAGATTCGCATCCAAACCGGCAGGTTCGAGGTCCGGGGCATGGATGTCTATGAAGATCCCTCCCAGTCCGCGCCCGGAAGGGTGGTGATCAAGGGAGAAATCGAGTTTTCCTACAACGTGGACCCCAGGGAACTGCTCGACCATCTCCATGTGTACGACCCGGCCACGGGTGAAGAGGTGGAAGTGTTTCTCACCACCAGCTATCGCAGCCGTTGGCTCAATTTCAAGACCGAGCCCGTGGAGAAGTTCGTGGAGCCCCGCGACCTGCGGATCACCATTGGCGGCGGACTGACCCCGACCCATACCGGAGCCAGCCTGGGCCAGGAGTTCGTCAGCCACTATCCCCTGGTGCTTGATCCCAACCTGCAGGTCATCAGCGCGGTGGCCGAGACCAACGAGGACCAATCCTCCATCGAGATCAGACTGTCCACGCCCGTGATTCCCGAGGCAGCCGAGGAATTCATCAGGGTTGTCCCGGTGGTGGACTACGATATCTCTTCCAGCGGCAATTACCTGTATCTCACAGGCGACTTTGAGCCGGGCGTGGAATACTCCCTCACGGTTATGGCCGGGCTCCTTGCTGCTGACGGCGCCCAGTTGCAAGGCAATTTCCTGGAATCCGTGTTCATGCCCGACCTCTATCCCTATGTGGCCTTTGAAAACCCCGGCATGTTCCTTTCCCGGGAGGGCTACCAAAACCTGGCCATCAAGAGCGTGAACACGGACCTGATCTACCTCTACATTGACCGCGTCTACACCAACAACCTATTCACCATGCTCGTGGAGTACGGCGAGTGGCATCTGTTCCGGGAATACACCTACGACAGCGCCATAGGCTGGCGCTTGGGCGACAGGATCGTTGACGAGGAAATCCAGGTTGCCGGAGGCCACAACCAGGTCGAACAGACCGTGGTCAACGCCGGAGAGCATATCCAGCCGGACGAGCCCGGCATCTACCGCATCCAGGTGGCTGAACCCAACAACCAATGGGAAGTGGCCCAGCGCTGGGTGCTGATCACGGACCTGGGCATCGTGGCCAAGCAGGGCGAAGACGACTTCCTGGTCTGGGTCTCCTCCTTTGACGACCTCTCGGCCAAGGCTGGAGTGGACATCACCATTCTTTCCGACCAAAACCAGCTCATTGCCCAGGGCCAAACCGATGAAGACGGCTTGTTTAGGGTTGACGGCTTGGTTGATGTCCTGGAAGAACACAATGCCTATGTGATCACGGCCCAAATGGGCAACGATTTCAGCTTCCTGCTGCTCAACGAATTCCGCATCGACACCACGGGCCAGGATGTGGGCGGCATCTACCTGGAATCAGACGATTATTACGCCTACATTTATGGCGAGCGGGACATCTACCGGCCCGGCGAGACTGCCGAGGGTTTGGCCGTGATCCGCAACGCCGAACTCAACGCGCCGCCGTCCATGCCCCTGCGCCTCGTACAGCGCGATCCCCAAGGACGCGACCTGGGCGAACGGGTCGTGACAAGCGACGACCAGGGTTTGGCCGAGTTCGCCATCGACATTCCGGCTTACGCGCCCACAGGCGACTACACCCTCGAACTCATGGCCGCCGAGGAGGTCATCGGCTCCTACCGCTACAAAGTTGAGGAGTTCGTGCCCGACCGGATCAAGGTGGAAATCGCGCCCGAGGCGGCCTCCATCGCCTCGGACCAAACCCTGGCCTTTGACGTGGCCAGCCGCTACTTCTTTGGTCCGCCTGCCTCGGCCATGCGCGTGGAGACTCGGGTCAGGCTCAGGGCAGCGCCTTTCGCGCCCGAGGGCTATGACGGCTTTATCTTTGGCAACCCGGAACTGGCCTTTGAAGAAGAGGAAATCTTCTTTGAAGAGGACCAGTTGGACGACGAAGGCCTCCGCGCCTACTCCGTGGATCTGCCCGAGGGGCTCACGCCACCGGCAGCCATGGAAGCTGTCATCACCACCCGGGTCATGGAGCGGGGCGGACGCGGCGTGGCCGCCATGCAGCCGGTCCAGGCCCACGCCTATCCCTATTACCCAGGCCTTGAGCGGTTGGAAAAGTGGGGGTACGGCCACGGCGAGACCATTGACTTCTCCTACATCCTGGTAACGCCCCAGGGCGAGGAAGCCACAGCCCAGCCACTCTTGGTGGAATTCTACAAGGACCGCTGGCAAACCGTGCTGCGCAGCACGCCTGAAGGCGGCTTCCGGTACGACTCGGTGCGCGATTCCTGGATGCAGCACTCCCTGACCCTGGATAGCGCTTCATCCGGCGAGTTTTCCTACACCCCGCCAGAGTTCGGCAGTTACCGCGTAGTAATCACGGACCCGGCCACGGGCGCGTCCAGCCAGATGAGCTTCTACGTGGGCGGTTACGGTTACAGCCCCTGGGCCGTGGCCAATCCGGCATCCCTGGAACTGGTCCCGGACCAGGAAGAGTACATGCCCGGCGACACGGCCCACATCCAGGTACGCGCGCCGTTTTCCGGCAAGCTCCTGGTCACGGTGGAAGGCCAGTCCGTCATGGACCACTACATCCTGGACATGGAAGGCAACACCGCTGACGTGGCCATTCCCATTACAGACGCTTACTCGCCCAACGCGTATGTGAGCGCCGTATTGGTGCGCAGTGCAAGTGACGTTGAACCCGGCGCGGTTGGCCGGGCCTCGGGCTCCACGCCGCTGTTCGTGGACCGCAGCGCCAACAAGCCTGAGATCCGCATCTTCAGCCCGGAAGAAGTCCGGCCCGAAACCCAGCTTGAGGTGCGCATCCAAAGCGAGCCCAACGCGGTGATCACCTTGGCCGCGGTTGACGAGGGTATTCTCCAACTCATCTCCCAGGAGACGCCGGATCCCTTTTCCCACTTCTACGCCAAACGCAGCCTGGGCGTGCGGGGGTACGACACCTTTGCCTGGCTGTTCCCCGAGATTCCGGACCTGCAAGGACGCTCGCCAGAAGGCGGCGACGCGGCCATGGACCGCCACCGCCAGTTCGTGCGCACGGAATCCATGCGCCGGGTCGAGCCCGTGGCCTACTGGTCCGGCCCTATTGTCACCGATGAAAACGGCGAGGCTGTCTACACCATTGACCTGCCCGAATTCCAGGGCGCGCTCCGGCTCATGGTGGTGGCCATCAACGGCCGCCGCTTCAACTCCAACCACGCCGTGACCCGCGTTCGCAGCCCCGTGGTGCTTACGCCCACCTTCCCGCGTTTCCTGTCCCTGGACGAAACCGTGCTCATTCCCGTGACCCTGCGCAACGACACACCCACGGACGGCGAGTTCACCGTGACCATGGACGTGGAAGGCCCGGTCACCGTGGAGCAAGAGACCCTGACCATGGCCGTGTCCCAGGGCACGGAAGAGCTGGCCTACTTCACTATGCAAACCGGCGCAGCCGAGGGCGGTGTGACTTGCACAGTCCGCGCCCAAGGCAACGAGGAAACCGCCAAAGCTGAAGTGAACCTTTACAGCAGAGCTGCGTTCCCCTTTAGATCAGTAGTGGCGCAGGGCGATTTGCAGGAACCGGCCAGCGAGTTCCCTTTTGCCTCGGAGGGACTCTTCGAGGAAGCCGGCGCGAGCCGGGAAATCTACATCGCCCGCACACCGCTGGTGCGTTTTACGCGCGGCTTGAAATGGCTCCTGCGCTACCCATACGGCTGCGTGGAGCAGACCACGTCCCGCGTGTTCCCCTTGCTCTACATCGAAGACCTGGCCTCGGAGCTGGATCCCGACCTGTTTGAAAACCGCTCGGCATCGTACCTGATCCAGGACGGCATCCGCCGCTTGCAGACCATGCAGCTTTCCAGCGGCGGGTTCGCCATGTGGCGCGGAGGCCGGACGGTCTATCCCTGGGGCACGCTTTACGCCACCCACTTCCTGCTCGAAGCCAAGGACGCGGGTTACCATGTGGGCGACACTGTTCTTGAGAACGCCGTGGATTACATCAGCGATGAAATGCTGGTGAGCAAGGACGCATACTCCGATTCCGAGCTGAACACCTTGTGTTATGCGCTCTACGTAATGTCCAAGGCCGGGCGCAACGAGCACATCGGGCTCATGAACAGCCT
>QZKZ01000200.1 GCA_004796465.1 Desulfovibrio sp. | reverse complement strand
TTGGTGGTGGCCGCGGTCAGCGTGGTCGTGCCGGGGTTAATGTGACCCACGGTGGCGATGTTGAGGTGCGGCTTGCTCCGCTCAAATTTCGCCTTTCCCATGGTATTGCGCCTCCAAATTTACTTCTTCTTGATAACTTCCTCGGCAATTTGCGCCGGGACCTTTTCGTAATGGTCAAACTGCATGGTGAAGGTAGCCCGTCCCTGGGTCTTGGACCGCAGGTCCGTGGCATAGCCGAACATCTCGGAAAGAGGACATTCGGCGCTGATGACCTGGGCACCGGCCCGGGACTCCATGCTGGCGACCTTGCCTCGGCGGCCGTTGAGGTCGCCCATGACGTCGCCCAAATATTCTTCTGGGGTCACCACTTCCACGGCCATGATCGGCTCCAAGAGCACGGACTTGGCCTTTTGGCAGGCTTCCTTGATGGCCATGGAGCCCGCGATGTAAAAGGCCTGCTCCGATGAGTCCACTTCGTGGTAGGAGCCGAAGGTCAGGTTGACCTTGACGTCCACCACGGGGAACCCGGCCATGACGCCGCTCTTCAGGGCGTTTTGGATGCCCTTGTCCACGGAGGGGATATATTCCTTGGGAATCACGCCGCCGGTGATGGAGTTGACGAACTCGTAGTCGCCGCCGGGGTTGGGTTCCACTTCCAGGACCACGTGGCCGTATTGGCCGCGGCCGCCGGATTGCTTGGCGTATTTGTGGTCCACCTTGGCCGGGGCCGTGATGGTCTCGCGGTAGGCCACCTGGGGGCGGCCCACATTGGCGTTGACCCCGAACTCGCGCAGCAGGCGGTCCACGATGATTTCCAGGTGCAGTTCGCCCATGCCCGCGATGAGCGTCTGGCCGGTTTCTTCGTCGCCCTTGACCCGGAAAGAGGGGTCTTCCTTGGCCAGCTTGGCCAGGCTGTTGGACAAAGTGTCGCGGTCAGCCTTGGATTTGGGCTCAATGGCCACCTCGATGACCGGCTCGGGAATATCCAAGGACTCCAGGGCCACCATGGTGGCGGGATCGCACAGGGTGTCGCCCGTGCCAGTGTCCTTGAGGCCCACGGCAGCCACGATGTCGCCCGCGCCGGACCACTTGATTTCCTCGCGCTTGTTGGCGTGCATCTTCAACAGGCGGCCAATGCGCTCCTTGCGGCCGGTCTTGGCGTTGACCACGGTCATGCCGGACTCGATGTGGCCGGAGTAGATGCGCAGAAAAGTCAGGTGCCCCACATAGGGGTCGGTGAAAAGCTTAAACGCCAGGGCGGCCAAGGGCTTGTCATCCTCACAGGGGCAGACGATCTCTTCCTCGGACTTGGGGTCGTGGCCCACCATGGCCTCGACCTCGTCCGGGGAAGGCAGGTAGTCCACCACCGCGTCAAGAAGCGGCTGCACGCCCTTGTTCTTGAAAGCCGAGCCGCACATGACCGGCACCATGGTCAAATTGACCGTGGCCATGCGGATGCCCGCGATAAGCTCTTCAGGATTGAGTTCCTCGCCTTCAAGGTACTTTTCCAGCAAGGCGTCGTCTTCCTCGGCAATGGCTTCGAGCATTTCCAGGCGCATGGCGTCGAACTGCTCTTTCAGATCCTCGGGCACGTCCGTGACCGAGAACTTGGCGCCCATGGACTCGTCGTCAAAGAGCATGGCCTTGCCCGTGATCAGGTCCACGATGCCGCGGAACTCGTCTTCAGCGCCAATGGGCAGCTGCAGCGGGATGGGCTTGGCCTTGAGGCGGTCGCGGATCATGTCCACGCAACGAAAAAAGTCGGCACCAATGCGGTCCATCTTGTTCACAAAACAGATGCGCGGGACCTTGTAGCGGTCGGCCTGGCGCCACACTGTCTCGGACTGGGGCTCAACACCGGCCACGGCGTCGAACACGGCGATGGCGCCGTCCAGAACGCGGAGGGCACGTTCGACTTCCATGGTGAAGTCCACGTGCCCTGGAGTGTCGATGATGTTGATGCGACGCTCGCGCCAGAAACAGGTGGTGGCGGCGGAGGTGATGGTGATGCCGCGCTCTTGCTCCTGGACCATCCAGTCCATGGTGGCTTCACCGTCATGCACCTCGCCGATTTTGTGCGAGACACCGGTATAGTAGAGAATGCGCTCGGTGGTAGTAGTCTTGCCCGCATCAATGTGGGCCATGATACCAATATTGCGCTGCTTGGGAATAGGAACGACGCGGGCCACAGGCTTTCTCTCCTTACCAGCGATAGTGGGCGAACGCCTTGTTGGCGTCGGCCATGCGGTGGGTGTCTTCTTTTTTCTTCACGGCACCCCCGCGGTTATTGAAGGCGTCGAGAAGTTCGCCTGACAGACGCCCGACCATGCCCTTTTCACCACGACCCCGGGAGTAGTTGATCAACCAGCGGATGGCCAGGGAAAGCTGCCGCTCCGGGCGAACTTCCATGGGCACCTGGTAGGTGGCGCCGCCAACGCGCCGGGGCTTGACTTCCATATGCGGCTTGACGTTGTCCACGGCTCTTTCAAAGGCCTTGATGGGCTCTTCCTCGGTCTTCTCACCCAGGACTTCCAGGGCCTTGTAGAAGATCGTCTCGGCGGTGGACTTCTTGCCGTCGAGCATCAGCCGGTTGACAAAACGAGCGGCCAAACGGCTGCCATAGACCGGATCGGGTATAATGTCCCTGCGGGGGACGGGTCCTTTGCGCGGCATGCTGATTGCTCCTATTTGGGTCGCTTGGCGCCGTATTTGGAACGGCCCTGGCGGCGATCCTCGACACCGGCGGTATCAAGGGTTCCGCGAACAATATGGTACCGGACACCGGGAAGGTCTTTGACACGGCCGCCACGAATGAGCACCACCGAGTGCTCTTGCAGGTTGTGTCCCTCGCCCGGGATGTAAGCCGTCACTTCGATGCCGTTGGTCAACCGCACACGGGCGACCTTACGCAGGGCCGAGTTGGGCTTTTTGGGCGTGGTGGTGTAGACCCTGGTGCATACGCCCCTGCGTTGGGGGCAGGAATGCAGCGCCGGTGTCTTCTTACGCTTGAGTTGCAGCGTACGTTCCTTGCGAACGAGCTGGTTGATGGTCGGCATGGACGTCCTCCGTCGCACACGTTAAGTTTCAATTGCAAAGACGCAAAGGTGTATTCTAAGGCTTATCCCTTGTCAAGCCCTTTGCTGCCCCACTTTTCAGTCAAACGCTTGGGGCGGGTATCTTGAAGGCGGTCCCAGTGGTTTTCCGCCATGGAAACGGGGACATTTATACCATAATTGTGGGTCCTGCAAGAAGTATTTTTTCTCCAGGGACCTTGCAGGGCCATATATTCCCCAGGCCTTGCCGGACAAGGGTTACGACCTCACCCCTCCCACACGCTCTGCCCTACATTAATATATACAAACATCCCCTCCTTCGAAACGATCCCTTGCCCAGAATCCCGGTTGACATCGCCAAGTTCTCGCCCCATCCTGCGAACAACCTTGGAGCCCGACACCACACCATGGAGCCGACCCTCTCTCTTTCCGACCTCTACGCCGCCCTGCGCCAAGCCAGGCCTGTCTGGGGCTTGGGCGTGGAAACCCCGCTCATCCAGTGGCGGCACGTGGAATTGGTGCTGGAGGCTGCCGTACACACCCCGGCACTGGCCCAAACAGCCGCGGGCATGCTCTCTTGGGCCTGGCAGCAGCGGCCTTTGGTGCCTGTTTTCACCGAGACCCTGCCCTCCCTGGCCCCGTACCTTGCCCAGGCCGACCCCAAACTCCCGGCATTCGCCAAGATCCTGGCCCGCTCCTTGGCTGCACCGCAAGGCCCATCCCCCCTGGCGGACCAAGCCGCCATGCCTGACCCGGACGCGGTCCTGCGCGCCTTTTCCCCCCTGCTCAAGGACCAGACATACGGCCTGTACCGTCTGGGCGAGGGCTTTGACATGCTGCTCTCCTTGGGCGGCATGGACCAGACCAAGGAACTGCTCGACTTGGCCGAGCACCAGGGACTGCCCAGCCAGATACTCGCCCGCCTGCGAGCGGAATGGGCCCTGGCCGCCCTGTTGCCCGACAGACCGGACCAAGCCCGGCCCATCTTCGAAGCCGTGAACCCCGTCCTGTTCCCCTGGTGGCGGGAATACACCCTGGCCCGGTTGGAGTTGGCGTCAGGCCTTGAGGACCAAGCCGTTGAACGGCTCACGCAACTCTGGCGAGCCATGCCCTGGCACACGAACCTGAGCCTGACCCTGCACGACCTGCTGCACCCCGTCCCCCCTGATCCAGCCGCATTGGAGCGGCACAAGGTGGCGGTGCTGCTCTACTCCTGGAACAAGGGCGAGGTCCTGGCCCAGACCCTTGACAGCCTGGCCGCGAGCAACATCGGCCCGGCACGGGTCTTTGT
>QZKZ01000213.1 GCA_004796465.1 Desulfovibrio sp. | reverse complement strand
CACCGAGCCCGTGCGCAGGGCCATGGCCTGGCCCGTGTATTCGGCTGAGCTGCCGTGGCTGGGCAGGACCACGCACACCACGCCATTTGAGTCCAAGGCCTGCCGGACCAGGGAGAAGAATTCGACACTGAGCAGGCGGCTGACCACGCTGCTGTCCGGCTCGGGCGCAAACAGCACGATCAGGTCGAGGCTGTTCTCTGGAACGTCGCGCACATGGCCGCGCAAGTCCGCGTCCACAACTTGGAGCCGGTCATCCCGGGGAACCATGCCCAGTTCCCGGGCCAGGGCCGTGATTTCCGGGTCCAGTTCCACCACTTCGAGAGATTCAATGGTGGCCGCGGGGTAGGCCAGGAGCTTTTCAGCCAGGGGGGTGAGGGTCGCGCCCGCCACGAGCAAACGCCGGGGGGATTCATGCTGGCACAGGAGCAGGGCCGCGAGCTGGGACCAACGGGCCTGGCTCGCGCCGGGCTCCACAGCGGCCAGGGGCGCGCTGTTGCCGAAAACGAGCAGGGATTGGCCCCGCTGCAGCAGGCTGAGCCGCATTTGCCGGGTTTCGCGGGTTTCGACCAACTCCGCGCCAGGCAAGGCAGTGGCCCATGTTATTTCCTCTGAGATGCGGTCCAGGGGCAGCAGGGCGAGAAGTCCGGCAAACAGGGCCACAGGCACGAGCAGGGCGGTCCGCGCCGTGCCGAGCCAAGGCCGCAGGGCCGCGATGGAGCCGCACGCCAGGACCGCGCCCACAAACAGGGCCAGCCACAGGGGCGGCCCCCACCACAACAGGACCAGAGCCGTGACCAAGCCGCCCGCGAGTGCGCCCCAAGCTTCGGCCCGGTAGAGCAGGCCGAAATGTTCCTTGCGGCCCACACCCAGGGCCAGGCTGAACACGGTCCCGCCCAGCCAGGCAGTGGGCGCGGCGCCCAAGGCCACCAACAGCAGCGCTTGGTCAGGAGCCAGGATTTCGCCTGCACCCGCTGCCCAAGGGCCGTGGCGCATGAGCAGGATTTGCGCGGCCAGGGCCGGGCCGAACAAGGCCACGCCCAGGGCCAGGGCCGCGACTCGGGTTTCGCGCTTGGGCAGCAGCGCGGCCAGCCCCCGCCCCGAGACCGCGCCCAGGGCGGACCAGCCGAGCCAGGCCGCCAGGGCCGCGCCAAAGAGCAGTTCCGTGGCGTGGGTTTGGGCCATGGCCTCGCGAAACACCAGGATTTGGCTGAATTGGCTGGAGAAGCCGGTCAGCAGGACAGCCCGCCGGAGCGGAGCACAAGGGCTCCGGCGGGCGTCCCGCATGTCCTCGCGCGGAACAGGGGCTGGGGAGACGCTCAAGACCACACTCCAGCAATGGGAGTGAGGCAGTGAGGGCAGCGCCCGTCCCGCACGTGGTTGTCCAGGGGCAAAAAGCCCATGCGCTTGACCACGACCTCGCCGCAGTTCGGGCAATAGGTGTGGTTGCCCACATGGGGCGCCAGATTGGAGAGGTAGACGTAGTTCAGGCCTGCCTCGAACCCGATTTCCCGGGCTGATTCCAGGGTGCGCTGGTCCGTGGGGGGCAGGTCCTGGAGCCGGTACTGCGGATCAAAGCGCTCGAGATGCCAAGGCGTGTCCTCGCCCAATTCGGACGCCACCCATTGGGCCATGCTGCGCAAGCCGTTTTCGTCATCGTTCAGTGTGGGCACGATGAGCGTGGCCACTTCCAGCCACACCCCTTCTTCCCTGGCAATGCGCATGGTTTCCAGCACCGGGCCCAGGGATCCCTGGCACACATCGCGGTAGAACTCGTTGGACGGGCCCTTGAAGGTGATGGTCACGGCGTCGAAGTGGCGCACCAGGTCCCGGAAGGGCTCGGGATTGAGAAAGCCTGCGGTGCACAAGGTACGCTTGAGGCCTTGGGCCGCGCAGAAGTCAGCCATCTCCATGACGAATTCCGGGGAATAGGCAGGTTCGGTATAGGTGAAGCCCACGCCGTGGATGTCGCGTTCAGCCATGCGGGCCACGGTCTGCTCGGGATCAAAGGGCGTGATGGTGTCGGACTGGGACGGTGAGGAAAAGGCGTATTCGTAGTTCTGGCAGTATTTGCAGCGCAGGTTGCAGCCCGCGTGGGCCACGCTGAGCAGGTTCAGTTCAGGCAGGAAGTTGGCCAGCGGGTTCTTGCCCACGGGGTCGATGTTCAGGATCGAGGGCTGGCCGTATGCTTCCGTTACCATGCGGCCGTCCAGGTTGCCCCGGCCCAGGCACAGGCCGCGCTGGCCCGGCTCCAGCACTTCGTGGCGGGGGCACAGGGTGCAGCGGACCTTTCCATTGTCCAGGGGCTCGTAATACATGGCTTCTTGGTAGTCCGTGGACAGGGGCGCGGCATAGGCCACGCCGCTGGGGTCGACCACGCCCGTGGTTTGCAGCAGTTTCCAGATCACGGGCCCGGCTGCCATTCCCAGGCCCAGGCGGCCCATCAGGGACAGGAAGTCGCGGCGGTCTTGGACCAAGCGGGTGTCTTGACGAGTCTCGGATGGAGCGGAGCAGGTGGCGTTCATGGCGAACCTCGTTCTCAGGCGCGTTTATTGGATAGCGGCTTGGTCCTGCATGGCCAACCGTTCTTCAAGAACCGCAATGGCGGCGTCGGACAAGAGAAAGCGGACCAGCTTGCTGGATTCGGGGCGGCGGGTATGGGGATCGCGGCGTTCCAATTCGTCGACCATGAGTTGGCGTTGGTCGATAAGCTGGACCTCGTCCGCGATCTCTTCCTTGCGCAGCTCAAAATCCATGTCCGACAAGGCGCGCATTTCGTTGAGCAGGGTCATGACCCGGTCCACCTCGGCCTCGATCTCCTCGTCGGTCATGAGGAACCGTTCCTGGGAGAACTCCACGACCAGGCGGTGAATATGTTCGCGGCCATTGGCTTGCCATTCGTCCTCGCCAATCTCGCGCACGCGGCGCATGCGTTCGATGAGATGTTCGTTGGAAGAGGCTTGGCCCGCGCGCACGGGATTGCGCAGGTCCTGGGGCGGGATCAGGCAGGGTGAAAAGTCTTCCACCACCTGGACCTGTTCGGCAGTGAGGGTCGCACGGAGTTGGGCGTCCAGGGAAGCGTAGCGCGAGTTCAGGGTCTCGTTAAAGGTGTCGCGGTGGTCGTTGAGCACGTGTTCGGCCTGCAGGGCATGGTGGGGGACGTCGCCCCGGGCCGGGGCCTGCAGGGTCTGGATTTCCGTACGCAGTTCGGTGAGCGCGGCTTCGGCTGCTGCCAGGTCGCCCATCAGGCTGGGCATGGTCTCCAGCACGTCCTGGGGCGCGGATTGGTACTCGTACGCCAGGTTGAGCACCGTGTTCAGTTGATCGGTGGTCAGATGCAACCCGTTGAGCAGGTTGAGAAAGGATATTTCCTCGAACAGGGTTTCGACCCGGTCCTTGGCTTGGGCCACGTCCTCGGGCAGATCAACGTCATCGCCCGGACCGGCGAAAGCCAGGGACGGGGCGGCCAACAGGGCCGCGCAAGCGAGGATGGCGAGACAGCGGGATACGCGTGGCATGTTGCTCTCCTTGGTTTACAGGGCTTGTGGTATAAGCGCGGCCAGGGACCACCCCTGGCCGCGCCCGGCCAATGAGCCTTTGGCCGTTGCCCTTGTCGCCTATGGAAAAGCAGCATGCGTGCCACTTCTGTTTAGGTAGTTATTTTAGCTGGTTGATTTGGATAGGTCCTTGTTGTGCTCTGGAATACGTGCAGGGCTTTGCACTTCTTTACATAGTTGTGCAAGGAGCAGCACTTGGATGCGCTGATCCCCGGAATTACTCCCTTGGGCCGGGGCCCCTGTCCCTGCCTCCGCGCGAGCCGTGTCTCTGTCCCATGTTGGAGCCCATGCCGGAAACCGGACCAAAACCAGAATCAGATCCGTGTCCGGGGTCCCTGTCCGGCCTTTGGCTGCCGGACGAAACTCCGGCGTCAGTGCCGGCGTCAGCGTCGGCGTCATTGCCGGTATCGGGCCTGCGCGGTCCCGCGCCCTCGGGCGCGTTGTCGCGTAAGGCCTCCAGTTCGGACAGCTCGATGTGTCCGTCGCCGTTGGTGTCCGGGTTGAAACGCACATTGGGAAAACCTTGCTGGAATTCCGCAAAGGAGAGCTTGCCGTTGTTGTCCGTGTCCAGAGAGCCCAGGTGCGGTCCATCCCCGTTCTCCCGGTCAGCCCTCTTGATCTCGCTGAGGGCCTCGGCCTCGTTGATCTCCTGCTGGGAATAGAAACCGTCGCCGTCAGCGTCCTCGTTCCAGGGATGGTTCCGGCCCGAAGCGTCCAATTCGGCCTCGGAAAGTTGGCCGTCCCCGTCCGCGTCGTGGGAAGCGATGTCCCATGCGTTGCCCGTGGCGGGCAGGAGCAGGGCCAGAATCACGATGACAATGCTAGGGGTGTGGTGTTTCATGCGCTGTACCTCTTGGGAACAGAAGTCTGTTCCAGGCTTCCTTCCTCCCTGCACATGAGTACGTAGAGGCTGGAAAGAATCCACAGCCCAGCGCAAAAAAATGGCCCGCAAGGGCGGGCCGGGAATTGGCGAAAAGGGGGGTCAGGCGACCCAGCTCAGGATGCCGCCCCCTGCTTGTTCCGGTGTAATGGGCGCGCGGATCTCCGGCGGGCCGGGCGGGCCTGCCCAGGGCGGCATGCCGCTTTGGGTGCGGTTGACGAAGCCGCTGCGGAACTCGGCCTCGGCCTTGGCCTGGGTGGCGTCCACAATGGCGTTGGCTTTTTCCAGCAGGGGCACGAAGCGCGGGGCCACATGCGGCTGGTCCTCGGGGCCGAGGATCACGCGTGGGTGCACATCCGAAAAGGGATGGATGTCCAGCGCAAAGGTGCTGGTTTCGTAGGTGCGCGCCACTATGCCCATGGTTGGTCTCCTGGAGGGAATATAGCATGGCTGGGGGCTGGGAGTAAAGCAGGGGTGGCGCAATTCCGCCAGAGTGACATATCGATGATTGCGAATACTTCCGTTGGCGTATATTGAGTGAAGGCCTACAAAGAGGCGGCAAGAAAAACAGTGCTTGCCCGGAATGGGTGCGAGTAAGGTTATAGGATAATCGAGGTGAGAGATGGTGATTCTGCTGTATATGGGCATGGTGGCTTTGTTCAGCTTTGCCGTTTTGGTCAACAACATGAGCTGGGGCGGCGTGGCCTTCGGCATTATGCTCTCGGTGCCGGGGTTTGTGATTGTCTACCTGACCTCCTTGGTGTTCGCCATGTTGAGATGGAACCGGCATATGGCGGGCGCTGTGGGGCTGCTCGGGTATACCGCCTTGAGCATCTGGTACTT
>QZKZ01000211.1 GCA_004796465.1 Desulfovibrio sp. | reverse complement strand
GGCTACGCCCCTGTCGTTGCATTTTTCAGGCGGCCTGCTATGCTTTGCTGATATTGAGGCCAAGGCCGCCAAAGGAGTTCCCTGCAGATCATGAGCGTGCTTACCCCCAGAGAAATCGTTTCCGAATTGGACAACTTTATTATTGGCCAGGACCAAGCCAAGCGCATGGTGGCCGTGGCCATGCGCAACCGTTGGCGCAGGCAACAGATCGATCCAGAGCTGCGCGACGAGATCGCGCCCAAGAACATCGTGATGATCGGCCCCACGGGCGTGGGCAAGACCGAAATCGCCCGGCGCTTGGCCAAGCTCGCCAATTCCCCCTTTTTTAAGGTCGAGGCCACGAAATTTACTGAAGTCGGCTATGTGGGCCGGGATGTGGAATCCATGATCCGCGACCTCATGGAGATCGGCATCAACATGGTCCGCGAGGAAGAGACCGCCAAGGTCCGCACCAAGGCCGAGGGCAACGCCGAGGAACGTTTGCTCGACCTCCTGCTGCCCACGGGCAAGCCCAAGGGATCGCCCCGCTTTTCTCCACGCAAGAACCCGCCGGACACCTCCCAAGCCATTCCCATGCCTGGGGCTGACGCTGGGTATCCTGACCAATCCGAGGACTCTCCTGAAGCCGAGGCCGATGCGGCCTCGACCCGGGAAAAATTGCGTAAGCTCTGGCGCGAGGGCAAGCTCGAGGACCGGGAAGTGAACCTGGAAGTCAAGACCCAAGGCCCCAATGTGGAGGTCATGGCCATGCCCGGCATGGAAGGCATGGAAATGCAGTTCCAGGACATGTTCAGCCGGGTGTTTCCCGCGCGCAAGAAGCAGCGGCGCATGAAGGTGAGGGACGCCTACGAGGTCCTGGTCCAGGAAGAGTCCGAACGTTTGCTGGATATGGACAAGGTGGCTGAAGCCGCCAAGGAGCGCGTGGAGCAAAGCGGGATTATATTCATCGACGAGCTGGACAAGGTGGTGTCCAGCGCCGAGAATATGCGCGCCAGCGGCGACGTGTCCCGCGAGGGCGTGCAGCGCGATCTGCTGCCCATTGTGGAGGGCAGTGTGGTCAACACCAAGTACGGCATGGTCAAGACCGACCATATCCTGTTCATAGCTGCCGGGGCGTTTCACTTATCTAAGCCCTCGGACCTGATTCCCGAACTGCAGGGGCGCTTTCCCCTGCGCGTGGAACTCACGGCCCTGGACAAGGACGACTTTCTGCGCATCCTCACCGAGCCCAAGAACGCGCTCACCGTGCAGTACAAGGCCTTGCTGGCCACCGAGGGCGTGCTCATCGAGTTCACCGAGGAAGGGCTCAAGGAAGTGGCGGCCTTTGCCGAGCAGACCAACATGGAGACCGAGAATATCGGGGCCAGGCGGCTCTACACGATCCTTGAAAAAATCTTGGCCGACCTTTCCTTTGACGCGCCGGACATGTGCGGCCAGGACAGGGCCGTGCGGGTGGTCATTGACCAGGAGTATGTCCGCGAACATTTGGCGGACGTCATGGAGGACCGGGACCTTTCCCGGTACATTCTTTAGGCAAGGAGCAAACAGGTGGAAAAAGGCAAGCGCGTTGCGCGGGTGCTCATGGAGGCCCTGCCCTACATCCGGGAATTTCGGGGGCGCTGCGTTGTGGTCAAGTACGGCGGCCACGCCATGCGGGACGAGAAGCTCAAGGTGTCCTTCGCCCGCAACGTGATTTTGCTCAAGTATATCGGCATTAATCCTATTATTGTGCACGGCGGCGGCCCGCAAATCGGCCAGATGCTCGAACAGCTCAAGATCCCCTGCGAATTCCGCGAAGGCTTGCGCATCACGGACCAAGCCACCATGGACGTGGTGGAGATGGTCCTGGGCGGCAGGGTCAACAAGGAAATCGTCAACCTGCTCAACCTGCAGGGTGGCCGGGCTGTTGGTCTCTCGGGCAAGGACGGCTGGCTGATCAAGGCCCACAAGCTGGAAATGGTGGTGGACCGCAAGAACGCCCCGCCCGAGATCATTGACCTGGGCCGGGTCGGCGAGGTGGACTGCGTGGACACCTCCCTGCTCCGCTCATTGGAGCGCGAGGATTTCATTCCCGTGATCGCGCCCGTGGGCGTGGATTCCGAGGGGGGCACCTACAACATCAACGCTGATTCCGTGGCCGGAGCCGTGGCCACGGCCCTCAAGGCCAAACGCCTCATCCTGCTCACCGACGTGGTGGGTGTGTTGGACAAGAACAGCGAAATCATTTCCTCCATGACCATGGGCCAGGCCGCCATGTACCTCAACGACGGCACCCTGACCGGGGGCATGATCCCCAAGGTCAAGTGCTGTTTGGAAGCCCTGGACTCTGGCGTGGAAAAGGCTCACATCATTGACGGCCGCATGGACAACTCCTTGCTGCTGGAGCTGTTCACCCGGGGGGGCATCGGCACGGAGATTTTGTCGCAAAAGGTCGCGGCGGAACAAGCAGGCAACTAGCCGCTGAAACTCTACCTAGACTTGATTGTGTATTGTAGAGGCCACAATACAGGCC
>QZKZ01000306.1 GCA_004796465.1 Desulfovibrio sp. | reverse complement strand
CAGCGCCACCAGCGCACGGACGTTGAGGCCGAGTTCACCACCCTGCCCTCATCCGACGGCGGCGCGAGCCATGGCTGCGGCCCGCTCTACTCCGAGGGCTTCGTTTCCCGGCTCAACGAAGAGGAACGCCAGGGCCTGGTGTTTCGGCCCGTGCACGGCGAATCCGAGCAGAACCAATCATTCCTCGAGCTGGTGGGTGATCCCGTACTCGAATTCGTGGGACTGGAAGGTTTTCCCGGCCGCATTGGCGGGCATTGCCAGGAGTGCGGTCTCACGTCCTTCACCTACATCCACGACTGGAAGGTGCTCAATTTCATTGCCAAACAGGACCTGCCCAGTCCCTTGCCGCAGGTGTTCGCGGTGCAAGACGACTTGGGCGGCACGCGGTTGGCCATGACCCAGGAACGCTACTTGGAGTTGCGGCCCGGCCCGAACATGGACCAAATGTTCTCCACCCCGCTCATGGTGCTTACGGACAATATCCTGCGCAGGGAAGGAGCTTAGGACGAGCCGGGCTTGCGCGCCACAATGACCAGCCGCTCGGCGTCAACGCCGAACTCCTTAGCGTCCAGGTCGCCGAATAGGGCGATGTCCGTGAAGCCCACCTGCAGCAGCCGGTCTTCCAGTTCCCGGCCCGAGTACAGCGAGTGCTCAAAGGTGAAGGTCTCGGCCCTGCCGTCCCTGACCAGCACCCACTCCGCATGGACCCGTTTCCAGCTCTCCTGGATGGACACGCGGTGCACGAGCAGGGACCCGTCCCCGAATGTCTCGGAAATGGTGGGTTGCCAGATCCTGGCCAGCCGCTCCTTGCACATGAGTTCCATGACCAGGGTGCCGCCCGGGACCAAGCATGCACAGAGGTTAGCCAACACTTGGATGTCGTCGTTGGGGTCCGTGAAATAGCCGAATGAGGTAAACAGGTTCAGGGCCAAAGAAAAGGACTCGGGCCTGGTGAATGACCGCATGTCCTCCTGGACCCACTCAACATCGACCCCTTGGGCTTGGGCTGCCTGCCGGGCCTTGTCCAGCAGAAAGGGAGATCTATCCACGCCCGTGACGCGAAATCCCTTGCGGGCCAAGGGAATGGCCACCCGGCCCGGACCACAGCACAGGTCCAGGACCCGGCCCTTGTCCAAGCCGGCCAAGCCTGCCAGGGCCACGGCCTGCTCGGCCTGGACCGCTCCCAGGGCGGTTCTTTCTTCACTGAACAGATAGGGGAAAAAGGTTTCCCAAAAGGATTCGTTGAGGAACCACTCGTTCACCATGGCCTCCTGAACCGAACGTTATTTCTGATCTGCCCGGCTTGGACCACAGCGTCAAGTCATGGGGAGTCGAGATTCATTGCACGTATTCGCCAAAACCCTCGCTGATGAGCATGTCCTTGATCTCTTCATAGTTGGCCACTACCTCTTCCACGGGCTGTTGGCGTACCTTGTACGTGGAGAGCTTGAGGGGTTGGACCGGCAACCCCAGGAACTCCTGGACCCGCTGCATGACCTCGCCCGTGTTGGCGGACAGGTCCTCGTAAGCCACTTCCATGCAGTCCAAATCCTTGAGCAGTTCCACGAACTTGTCTTGTTCCCGCCGCGTCCGGATGATGAACTTGCGGCATTTGTTCGGATTGAGCTCCAAGCTGGCCTGGCTCTCAACCTGGTCCGGACGATAGGCGTTCATGCTCTTGCCGTTTCTGCTGCGCTGGTTGGCCAGTTCCCAGGAACAAAAGTTCTTGAACAAGTTGCGCCGGGGATTGTGCAGCACCTTGAGTCCCGTTTTTCCCAAAAGAAAGGGAATAAGCTTGCGGAAGTTTTCATCATAGTCATAGTGGCGGTACAAGGTTTTGACGCCCACCACATCCACGGGCTGATCCCTGAGCAGGGAAAATACTTGGTCCAGGAAGGCCACGGGGTCGGCGTCCCGCACCCGGCGGATGTCATCGGTGTTGTAGCGCTGGTTGAAGTCCATGAAATCCCACTGGATCTTGGGCAGGTTCAACACTTCGCCAAAACAGACAGCATTGGGGTGGGAATCCAACAGGTTTTTGAGCATGGTCGAGCCGGAACGGCCGCTGCCGATGATTACAAAATGTGTTTGAGTATCCATGGTCTCCTTTCCTGGAAGCTAGGCGTGATGGTTTCCCTCGTATCAAAGTCCGTGCCAGGAATCTCTCTCTTTTCCTTCATCCGGCTGGTTGACAGGGAGACCCGGCCGAATTAGTATCTGCGCAACTGCTTAAATGTTTTTCCAATAACATACCAATATGAATGACAAACAGCTCGCGCGCTATATGAAAGCCTTGGGTGTGGAGACCCGCATCAAGTTGCTGCAACTGCTCAAGAAGCAGCCCTACTGCGTCAACGCCTTGGCGCACCACCTGCTGATTACCCCGGCTGCCGTGTCCCAGCACCTGCGTGTACTCCGGGACCTTGACCTGGTGCGCGACGAAAAGTTCGGGAACTTTGTCCACTACTCCCTGAACCAAGAAACTTTTGCCATGTGGCAAAAGGAGATTGGCGAGCTGTTCAAGGTGTAATTTTTTAGCCGGTATTTAAGTATTTGCGCAAATACTAAACCCCTAACCCCAGGAGATACCCATGGAACCCAAGTTGGACATTACCTGCGACCGCCCGGAAAAGCGCAAGGGCATCAAGGGCATGTGCCCGCCGGAGCTTCAGATGGAGTGTCACGGCAAGGTTATTTCGCCCTGTGATGTGTGCTCGGAAAAGGGCAAAACCAAGGACAAGTAGTCGGTTGGCCCAACCCCGTGGGGTTGGGCCCTTTTTCTTTCTATTCAAGGAGGTTGCCGCGCTGTTGCCATCAAGGGAAGAATTCCCGGCCAAGATTTCCCTCCTTTTTCATCACCATACTGCAACAAAAACCATGCAGCTGCCCACGACCGGCGCTCAGCCTCGGGCCGTGGAGCCTGGCCGGGGCCGTGGGCTTTTTCCTGGGCTACCACAACCCTTACACCGCCCTGGTGGACAAGGCGGGATTGGCCTACCGGCTGACCAAGGCCGAGCACGCACGTTTGGAGCGCGACAATCCCGACTTGGCCCGGGATTTTCTCAGGCTGGTGGTCCAGTTGCAGGGCCGGGATTTTGTCAAATCCGCCACCCGCAGCCAGCGCAACTGAGCAGCGCGCCCAATCCCCGACCATACTTGATTGCGGCGGGCTTTCCACCACTTGGACAGGGATGTGCTGTTGAAACGGCTCAGGCCGGATGCACCTCAAAGACTTGTAAATAGAAGTACTCCGCCACGAAAACCGTATTCAAGGGCACAAAGGGAAGGGCCTTTTGCAGCTCCCGGGGCGAGTAGCGCTGCTTGAGGGGCGGTCCGAACGGGGTTTCCCGTTTGTCTATCTCCACCACGGCCAAACTTCCGCCTGGACGCAAAATCCGCTGTAATTCCTGGACCAGTCCCTGCACCTTCCACTTTGAAAAGGAATGGATCACCGTGGACATATACACGAGATCCACACTCCCGCTCTCCATGAGCGTGGTCCGCGAAATGTCGCAGATCATTGCCGTGATATTGGTCCCTGCGGTCTCTTTGCTCAATTGCTCCAGATGTTCCGCATTCAGGTCCAGGGCAAAGACTTTTCCGGACTCCCCCACTTGTTGGGAAAACAGCTTGGCCATGTACCCGGAACCGCAGCCCGCATCCACAACAATCTGTCCAGGAACCAAGTTAAGCTCCTTCAGGATCAAGTCGTTGTCCAGCTTGCCTTCGGTGAACCGCCTCTTGTGACCAGGCCGAGGCTTCTTGAGGTGAGTTTTCTGGGATTCCATGATCACACCTTCTCGCTATCTATAGTCCTTTTGTGTTACTGGTTGATAATCAGTATCACTGGATACATTACCAAGCAAGCTTTCCTTGATGCGTCTGACAGGGGATGGCGCTCTCCCGAGGCGCTTCTGGACGGGCTCCTCTCCAGGTCCTTGGAAACGGGCTTGCCTTTTTCGCGCCCTTGCCCCATCTTATCGTGACGCCTATTTATGCGGCTTATCACAAGATTTACAGTTCGCTAGAGAGGGGGGCATGAAAACAACAACGGCGCGGTATTTCCGCAGATTCGCCATTGGCGGCGTGCGGGGCCTGGCGGCCCACGCTTCCGTAGGCGTGGTCAGCGGTATATTCAACCTCGGCCTGATGGTCTCCCTGGCCTCGCTTATTTTCCTGCCCTATTCACCACAGTATTTCGCCTCGGCCCTGGGTTTCTTCCTGTTGGGAGCCTCGGCGAGCGCCATTGTCACGGCCTTGCTGGCCTCCTATCCCGGCACCGTGGCCACGGTGCAGGACGTGCCCGCGGTTGTCTGCGCGATAATGGCCGGAGCCATTGCCTCGGCTATGGCCACATCCAGCGAATTCAGCATCTATTCGAACATTTTCGTGGCCGTGGGCATCTCCACCATAACCACGGGATTGGCCCTGCTGCTTATGGGCGTTTTCCGGCTTGGACATCTCGTACGCTTCTTGCCCCACCCTGTGATCGGCGGCTTTCTCGCGGGCACGGGGTGGCTGCTGGTCAAGGGCGGCATTGGCGTCACCACCGGTGCGAGCCTCGACATCCTTCACCTCGGCGCCTACCTCGAAACCGTCAACACCTGGCAACTGCTGGCCTGCATGGGCCTGGGCTTCATGTTTTACGGCTGCACCCGGTTCTTCGGGAACCCCTTATTACTGCCCCTGACACTGTTGGTGTCCATCGCAGTATTTCATTTGGCCGCCTTGGTCCTGGGTTGGACCATGACCTACATGGAAGGAACGGGCTGGCTCCTGGGCCCCCTGCCGGACAGCCCGCTCTACGAGGCCCTGGTCTGGCCGGACCTGGGCGCGGTGGAGTGGTCACTGATCACAGGCCAAGCCGGGTCCATCAGCGCCATTGTGCTGCTCAACGTGATTTCCGTGTTGCTCTATGTGAGCGGCCTGGAAATCATTGTCCGCCGCGACCTGGATATCAACCTGGACATGAAGGGCACGGGCGTATCCAACATCCTGGTCGGCCTCCTGGGCGCGCCTTCGCCCTTTGTCACTGCTTCGGAGACCGCCTTGGGCGTGCGCATGAAAGCGCCTTACTCCTGGTGCGGCATCATTGCCGGGCTGTTTTTATTCCTGGTGTTTTTGGTCGGAGGCGGATTTTTGAGCTTTTTTCCCAAGTTCGCGGCAGGCGCGCTGCTCTTTTTCCTGGGTTTCGCGTTTCTCGTGGAATGGGTTGTGGATGCCCGCAAGACCTTGCCCCTGGCTGACTACGCCATTGTCCTCGCCATCCTGCTGTGCGTTGAGGTCTTTGACTTTCTCACGGCCATTGGCGTTGGCTTGGCCGCATCCGTGGTCATCTTCACTGTGCGCTACAGTTTGGTGAACCCGGTGCGGCGGGAGCTGGACGGTTCCACCTTCCGCAGCGCCAAGGACCGGGCCGTGGCCCTGGAGCGTGTCCTGGACCACCATGCCCATGCCACGCTCCTGTATCAACTGCAGGGTTACCTGTTTTTCGGCACGGCCAACACGATTTATGAAAAACTCAAAACGCGCATGGACCAGGGCTCCAAAGCACCGACCTATGTGATCCTGGACTTGCGGTTGACCAACGGAGCCGACGGTTCGGCCTTGCGCGGCTTGGAAAAGCTGGTCCTGCTCCTGGAGCGCAACCAGGGCATGTTGCTCATTTCCCATGCCGGGCGAAGCATGCAGCGGATCTTCCATGCCGGTGGTCTGACCCACGACGCCTATCCCAACCTGCTCTATTTCCCGGATCTGGACCGGGCTGTGGAGTGGTGCGAAGACCAAGTCATTGCCCAGGCCCAAGCCAGGATGCAGAACAACACCTCGGATTCCTGCGAACCCGACGCATTTTTCGAATCCATTTGCGAGGATGTGGAAGCCGCGCTCAAGCAGCAGGAACTCTTTGAAAACGTGGTCGAACGGTTGGAGCCCTACCTCACGGAAGTCCCCCTTGCCGAGGGCCAGGTGCTGTTTGAGCAGGACGACAAGAACACTGACCTGTACTTTATCATGCGCGGCCAGGTAACGCTGAGTCTGGACACGGGCAGGACCAAGCTGGTGCGGGCGCGCAGCCTGGGTCCCTGGACCCTGGCCGGGGAACTCGGCTTTTTCCTGGGATTCCACAGCCAGCACACGGCCACGGTGGATGCCGAGGGCATGGCTTATGTCCTGAGCAAGGAGCAGCTCAGCCGCTTGGAATACGAAGCGCCAAAGTTGGCGCATGACTTCCAGAAGCTGGTGATCCGGCTCCTGGGACGCCAGTTGGCCCAATCCGGGGCGACCATGCGGCCGGACGGATAACGCTACACGTCGATCTTGAAGCCGAAGTCAATGTCCGTGGCTGGAATCCCGCCGCGCAGCCCCCAGTTCTCCATGGGCGGCTGCTTCAGGGTGATCATCATGTCCTGGGGGTCCAGGCCGATCCCGGTGAAACCCTCGGCAATGGACATGTAGAGCGCGCGCTTGGCCTCCAGGCTGCGGCCAGGAAAAACCACGATCTCCACGTACACGAACTTTTCCGACTTGCCCGGCGGGATCTCGAAATCCTCGGCAGGATACTGGCTGATGCGCTGGTAGCGGTCGTTTTCCGGGATACCGAACGCCTCGACAAGGGCGGCGTGTACCACGTCCAGCACCGCCTTCTTCTCGTCGGCTGTCCAGCCCTCCCGCATGTGGAGTATCACATTGGGCATGGTTTCCTCCCTTTGTTGGATGAACCCTGATGGTTCAGGCTCCTAGTCGTTGTTTTCCGCCCAGTCCGTATCCGCCACGCAGTAGTAGTCGCCATGCCCGGGAAAGACCCTCGGGGTCTTGCCCCGGGGCGACACTTCCCGGTGCAGGTCGATCATGAGCGATTTGAGCATGTCCATTTCCCGGCCAAAGACCCGGCTGTCGCTGTTGGTGCTGGTCACCAGGAAACGGGCGATGGACAGCGTTGACTTGGAGCGCTCGGACAGGCTGGGCACGTCGATGAGGTAGTCCCCGGAAAAGAGCAGCCCCTCGGATTCGCAGAGGAAGAACACTTGGCCCGGAATATGCCCACCCAAACTCTCCAGCACGGTCAGGGTCATGTCCTCGACAGTGACTTGGCCGACCACGGGAAACCCATTGCGCTCCCCGCCCGTGGGATGGGCTGGAAAGGGCAGGATGTCCTTGGGCGCATTCAGGTCCGTGAAGCGGTTGATCAGCTTGGTGTAGGAGCCGTTGAGCTTGAGCAGCTTGGTGTCGCTGCCCTGGGCGCGGTTTTCCTTGTCCAGCACCTCCCGGCTCTGGGGATGCATGTAGATCTCAGTGGAAAATTCCCGCTCCAGGGGCGCGGCCCAGCCCGCGTGGTCAGCGTCGGCGTGGCTGATCAGGGCGCGGCGGATGCGCGAGGGGTCCAGGCCGTGGGCCATGAGCCATTTAACCACATCAGGGAAATAATGGCCGTAGCTGGAATCCACAAGCACGTACTCTTCCTTGCCCACCAAGAGATAGGCATTGGCGCCCGTTGGACAGGTCAGCATGTACAGACGGACCGCCTCGGTCACGCGCAAGGGGCCGGTCAAACGCAGGGAAAAGTGCACGCCGGTACGCGTCACCGAAGCCGCAGCCAGCTCCAGGATCTTGGTGAACACTTCCGAGGCGGCCATGGCCTCCACGTTTTCCCCGGCTTCGCGGCGAAAGGAAGCCAAGGTGCGGCGCAATTCATCCGAGGAGCGGATCAGGTCCTCGATCCCGCCTGCCTTGTCCTCGGGCAACATGGACTTGAGCCGCAATAAAAAAGTCTCCACCTCGTTGAGGCCGATGACCCGGTCCATATCCACGTTTTCCTCGCCCCTCCACTCCACGTGGTAATGGTACCGGTCCAGGTTCATGCGCTCCAGGAGCGCGGCCACCTGGTCAGGCGAGCGGGTGGCCATGGCTACGGATATGAGACCGGGTTCGGCAGAACCGTCATAGGTCATGTGGATCACATTGGCTTGGTGTTCCTTGAAAACCTTGGCCAGTTCGGCCATGGCCCCGGGCCGGTCCATCATGTACACCTTGATTTTCAGCAGGCCGCCCACTTCGGTCACGCCGGGTTCGGAGGCTTCCTCTCCTTGGCCTTCATGGGGCGGAAACAAACGGTCGCGCTCGGCCAGGCCCTGGACTATGGCTCCGGCGCTCTCGCCCGTCGCTGTGCGCACTTCCAGCTCCACACGATGGGGGTCTTGGGAGCGGTTAAAGGAGAAATACTCGATGTTGGCTTGGCGGTTGCCCATGAAAGAGCAGATATCCGCCAGTTCACCGGGTTTGTCCGCCACCCAGACCAAGGTAGTGATTCGCCACTGGCCGTCCTGGTCCGGGCGCAGGGTCGCGGCCCGTTCGGAAGATGGAACTTGTTGATCTTGTTGGATTACTTCGTCGTTTTGAAGATCATATTGAGATGTTTGCATGGGGCTGAACATTCTCCGGCTTGGCTCTGCTGTCAAGTTGTTCTCTCAACTCCTATTTCCTCTTGCATAAGTTCGCAAAAAGCGTCCCTGGCACGGCGCTCCAGCCAGGGGTAATGGCCGCAATCCTTGAGCACTTGCATGCGGAAATCTTTCACAACCCCTTGAAGAGGGTCGCGGATTCCAGGTACGGGATGGGGATCGTAATCTCCGTGCATGGCGACAACCGGGCAGCGGATGGATTTCCCTTGGCTGAGCAACGCCCCGCTTGCCCTGTGTTCCCGCATCTCGGGCCAGACCGACTGGAACTGGTCCAGGCGGTACTCCAGACAGCCCGTATCCAGGCTCAGGGGCAAGAAACAATCCGCTTCGGTCATGAGCCGGCCAAAACCTCGCATCACCTCATTGGGATCTGTTTGACCCGGCTCATGCATGCGTTGGAGCAAGGATTCGGCTTCGGCCTTCTTCTCCGGGCTCAAGCGTTGCATTCGCGTGTTCATGATTTCCCCGGCATGCGCCTCGCTGAAAACGCCGCTGGCCACGAGGATCAGTTTCCGGACCGATCCAGGATATCGAGCGGCCACGAGAAAGCTCAACATGGCGCCCCACGAGTGCCCCACCAAGATAACAGGAAGAGCGGCCCGCTCCAGCAGCATGGAATGCAACTCCTGGATTTGCCCCTCAAGGGTCATGGCGGTTTGGAACGGCTCCAGCACATCCCGAGTTTCAGCCAGAATTTGCGCCATGCCCACGGCTGACCCCGGCGCACCAGGACCGCCATGCACCACCACGGTATTCGCTGGGCCTCGGCCCGGCCCATGGAGCCGATATCCTTGTTGCACAACCAATTTCGCCTCTTGTTCTGGTCCTATGGTTCTCGTCAATCCTCTCTTCCACCCTAGGGACTTCCCCATTTTCCTTCAATGAAAGGTGAAAATCTTCCTTGACAAAGTCACCATGCGGTGACATTGGATAGGGGCGTTCAAGGGTGAAAATGGGAACACGACCACGAGACAAGGAAGCAACCAAGGCGATCCTGGTTGAGGCTGTGGGAAAGGTTCTGGCCCGCGACGGTTTCCTGCGGGTGGGGGTCAACTCCGTGGCCCGCGAGGCCGGTGTGGACAAGGTGCTTATCTACCGCTACTTCGGCGGGTTAACTGGATTGGTCCGGGAGTTTTCCGACTCCAGAAAATTCTGGCCGGGCATGGAAGACATTGTGGGGCCCGACCCCCAAGCGTTTCTTGCCCAGCCCATACACGAAATGTTGAGCACCGGACTGATCAACTACGCCCGCTTCATCCGCAACAAACCTCTCTCCCTGGCCATTATTGCCTGGATGCTCATGGAATCCAATGAACTTACACGAGCCTTTCAAGATACCCGGAGCGGCATGTTTTCCGGGCTCATGGACAAAGCCAGATCCAGCCAGGGGCCTTCGGAAATTGATGTGGGCTCGCTGGGCAATCTTCTTGGCGCTGCCGTGGCTTTCCTGGCTCTGTCCATGCGCTTCCCGGAAAATTATCATAACGAATTGGTTGACCCAAAAGCCTGGACAGACGTCGAAAACATGATACGAGTGATATGTTCCAAGGTACTCTGTGATGGATCGTAGAATATTTTTTTCTTTTGAATGTCACCGGTTGGTGACACAACCTCGGGCGAGCACACCCCGAGTAGCTGAGGAGGCTGTTATGTTGTTTCGATTCGGTTTGCCGTGGATAGCACTCTGTTGTCTTGCCGTACTCACAATCACCGCCCTTCCGGCGCCGGGAGCGGATGGAGCGGAAATGGAAGTGGAAGCTGAGAGCCAGGTCATGACCAACATCGGCGTTGAAGACGGCGACGACGCCAACTTCACCAGCGTGACCAACGAGTTCTCTGCAGGTGTGAGCTATCCCGTGTGGGAAGGCGAGGTCGCGCTTGAATTGTCCTACACCCTGGACAGTGTTTCCTGGAACAATCCCGGCGACCTGCCATTCGGCAACGGCGATGACCCCTGGAACACCCTGCATGCCTGGGATCTGGGACTGAACTACACCCACAACATTGACGACGCCTGGAGCCTGATCTTTGGTGTCAGCGGCTCAAGCGCGTATGAAATTGAAACGGCCAACTCCTTCGGCATCAGCGGTCATGCCGGGGTGAGTTACGTCCTTGACGGCGAATGGATCTTCGTGGCGGGCGTGAGTGTTTCCCATGACGCCCTTGGAACCGATGTCATGCCCTTTGGCATGATCACCTGGATGTCTCCGGACATGCCTGGTTTGGTGGCTGTGGTGGGTCTCCCCGAGACCTCCTTGACCGTGCCCTTGACAGAAACGATCTCCATCAAGGGTTACGGCGAGTTGGGCGGTTCCACCCACCGCTTGTCCGATGACAGCTCCGTCGCCGCCAAGGGCTATGTCAGCCAGATGCATCTGGACACCGGCATTGACCTCATCTGGGAACCCCTCGACAACCTGGCCGTTACCCTGGGCGGCGCGTACCGGCCCTGGGGCAAGATGGAGCTGTATGATTCCGACGGCGACGACATCAACGACTACAACACTGAAGGAGGCTGGGGCGGTAAGCTTGGTGTAGAAATCAGCTTCTAGACCGTCCATACCCTATCGTCTCGACACTAAAGGCCCGGCTCCATTGGGGAGCCGGGCCTGCTTGTTTCTTGGCTTTTTGCTGCTTAGGCGGACATGGTCAGGGGTTCCGGCCTGGCATGGGTTGCCGCGATCTCGGCAATAGCTGCCAGAGCCTTGGCAACGTGCTCCTCGGTGTTAAAGGGGCCAAAGCCCACCCGCACCGCACCACCGATCCCGGCGGTGCCCAGTTGCTCGTGAATCAAGGGCGCGCAGTGCAGGCCCGTGCGGCAGGCGATGTTGTAGTCCCCGTCCAAGATGGTGCCCGTGTTCACCGCCTCGAATCCCTCAATATTAAAACTGACCACGCCGATGTGGTTGTCGAGGTCGTCCTGGCAGTAGGTGACCACGCCGGGAATGGCCTGCAGCCCCTGCACGAACTTCCGGGTCAATTCCATTTCCTGAAGGTGGATGGTCTCAACGCCCTTTTTGAGCAGCCACTTGAGCCCGGCGTACAGCCCGGCAATGCCCACGATGTTCAGGGTGCCGTACTCCATGCGGTAGGGATATTCTTCCAAATGGTGGCGCACCGCTGACTTGACTCCCGTGCCCCCGGCCCGGGTGTGGCGGATGTCCACGCCCTCGGCCACGTACATCCCGCCCAAGCCCACGGGCCCGAGCAGGGACTTGTGACCGGTGAAGGCCAGCACGTCGATATGCATGGCGCCCACGTCGATGGGCACCTTG
>QZKZ01000094.1 GCA_004796465.1 Desulfovibrio sp. | reverse complement strand
TTCACCTACCAAGGCGACGGCGATCTGGCCTCCATCGGCCTGTCCGAGATCATGCACTCGGCCAACCGTGGCGAACGCTTTTCCGTGGTCTTCGTGAACAACACGGTGTACGGCATGACAGGCGGCCAGATGGCGCCTACCACACTGATCGGCCAAAAGACCACGACCTGCCCTGGCGGCCGCTGCCAGGACCGGGAAGGGCTGCCCATGCGCATGGCCGAGATCATGGCTGAGCTTGGCGGCGTGGCTTACTCGGCCCGGGGCGCCACCAACAACGTCAAGAATATCATGAAGGCCAAGAAGGCCGTGCGCCGGGCCTTTGAGGTCCAGCTCAACGACCAGGGTTTCGGCTTTGTGGAGCTGCTCTCGGCCTGCCCCACCAACTGGCGCATGACGCCTGTGCAGGCCAATGAACGGATTGAAGAGGAAATGATCCCCTACTTCCCTCTGGGCGTTTTTAAGGACGTGGGCGACATTACCGAGGAGGGCCAGGAATGAGCCTCTACCAAGACGTCATCATCTCAGGATTCGGCGGCCAGGGCGTGATGCTCATCGGCAAGCTCCTGGGCTATTCGGCCATTGGCCAGGGCCTCAACGTAACCTACATGCCGGTCTATGGCCCGGAAATGCGCGGCGGCACCGCCAACTGCACCATTGTCATCTCCGACGATGACATTGGTTCGCCCATCATCCACAGCCCGGTAAGCCTGATCATCATGAACCGGCCGTCCCTGGACAAGTTCCAGCCCAGACTCCAAGATGGCGGAGTGCAGGTGCTCAACTCCTCGCAGATTGATCCGGACCTGGCGGAAAAGGACAGGGTCAAAACCGTGAGCGTGCCTGCCGATGAACTGTCCAACGAGATCCTGGGTAGCGCCAGATTGGCCAATATGGCGGCTCTGGGGGCCTATATCCAGGCAACCCAAGTCATGCCCTTGGAAACGGTGATAAAAGGCCTGGAAAAGGCGGTTCCGGCCCATTACGCCAATATGATCCCCAAGAACACCCAGGCGCTGCAAGCGGGTTACGACGCCGCTGAAAAAGCTTAGTCAAGGGCCAACAGATACATCTGGGAAAAGTAACAAACGTCCTGAGATTATAGATAAAAGGAGTTTTCTCAGGCTGCTGAGAAAACGACGGATGCAAGGAAGATAAAAAGGCCAAGGCGCGCAGTGTATATTGCATACATAAGCGTCTTGGCCTTTTTCTGTGACGCAGCAGATGGTGCTTGATCAGGATTCTGAGGGTGCGTTGCACAATGCGCCCTGTTTTTTTATGAGCCTCTCATGAACACGCCACGTATTCCCACACGATTGTTTGGCATCATCGGCTATCCCTTGGGCCATACCATGAGCCCGCCCCTGCACAACACCATGCTGGAGCAGCAAGGTCTGGACGGAGTGTTCATGGCTTGGCCAACCACTCCTGAAAGCCTGGGCGATTTCATAGCAGCGCTCCGCCTCCTGCCGATTTCCGGGCTCAGCGTGACCCTCCCCCATAAGGAGGAGGTCATGAAACACCTTGATCATATCACGGACCGGGCCAAGGTAGTGGGGGCCGTGAATACTCTGTTCTGGCGAGAGAGTGAAGTGGTCGGGGACAATACTGATCTTGTTGGGTTTGTCAGGCCTTTGCGGGAGAAGGGATTCACGCCTCAAAAGGCTTTGGTCCTTGGCGCGGGTGGGGCGGCCCGTGCTGTATTGGCCGGACTCCAGGAAGTGGGAGCGGGGTCGATCGTGCTGACCAACAGGTCAGAAGACAGGGCCCGCGCGCTTGGCAAGGAATTTCGGGTGGATGTGGTTGTTTGGGAGGATCGAACCAGGGTTGAAGCCGATCTCATCGTCAATTCCACTCCCCTGGGCATGGCTGGAGAACTCGTGGACAGCAGTCCCTGGCCCAGGGAGTCGTTTTCCCAGGGCCAGGTGGTCTATGATTTGGTGTACAACCCCATTACCACGCGGTTCCTGGCTGAAGCCGAACAAGAGGGTTGTATAACCATATCTGGCGTCGCCATGTTCACGGGCCAAGCTGCCGAACAATTCCGGCTTTGGACCGGCCAGGACATGGACCTGGCCCTGGCCGACAAGCTTGTTGCCCGCCTCATTGAGGGCTGAGACGTGGCTGAGGCTTCTTAATTCAAATACACGGTGATGGTGTCGCCGGGATGCAGCACGGCGCGGGCCGTGAGGTTGTTCCATTCCAGCAAGTCATCGGTGCTCACGCTGAAACGCTGGGCAATGGTCCACAAGGTGTCTCCGCTACGCACGAGGTATTCCAACTTGCGCAGAGACGAGGTGTTATGGGTTTCCAGGGAAACCTCGGCCTCGGGTTCCCTGTTGGGGATCACTATGCGCTGCCCTGCCCGTAAGGACTCTGGAGAGGACAAACCGTTGGTGGCCAGGAGTTGCGCCGTGCTCACACCGAAACGTTCGGATAGGTGGCCCAGGGTGTCGCCGCGGCGCACAAGGTAGCTGGAGCCAGATGCAGAGCTGGCAGTACTGGTCTCTTCCGAGCCAGAACTTTCTGCTTCAATGCTCTGGGAAGCAGACACCTGGGATTGGCCGGACTCGTCCTCGGCAACTTCCCGGCCAGGTATGGGGATGGTGATCATTTCGCCGGGATGCAACAAATTCGAGGTGCGTCCGTTGGCTGCCTTGAGCACTTCCACCGGGATATTGTAACGGCGGCTGATGGCGTACCAGGAATCTCCAGAACGAATGGTGTACATGCCGTAGGCCATATCCGACATGGCTTCGTCGCTTTCCAGAAACGCAGTGATTGTCTCTTCCAGGCCCGCGGGCAGGTAAACAGTGGAGTTACCCTCGGGGGGGCTGGCTATGCGGCGAAAGGCTCCGTTGTTGGCGTTGAACGCGTCCCAATCCTGGGAGCATGCCGTTGCCAAGCCGATGAGGTTGGTCGAGGGCGGCAGGTCTATGGCGGCAAGCTCTTGGGCTGTGGAGTAATCCACGGGGATGTAGCCCAATTCCTCGTGATTGGTCAGGATCTTAGCCACGGCAATGAACCGGGGCACAAAGGTGATGGTTTCCTGCTTTAAGCGAGCAGAGCGGGAAAGTTCGTTGTTTCTGGCGATAAGCTGAAAAATGGTGGTGCTGTTTGTTTCTTGCACACCACGAAGAATCTTGGCTTCGCCCGCGTTATACGAGGCAATGGCCAGGGTCCAGTCACCAAACATCTCGTAAAGCTCGCTAAGATACGAAGCTGCGGCCTCGGTAGCCTTGTAGGGGTCGCGGCGCTCATCAATCCACCAGTCGCAGCGAAGGCCGTATTTCATGCCGGTTCGGGGCATGAATTGCCATAAACCGCATGCACCTGCGCGAGAATAGGCGCGGGGATTCATACCGCTTTCTATGAACGAGAGGTAGACCAAGTCCTCGGGCAGCCCCCGTTCAGCAAAAATTTGTTTCATGTAAGGCAGATACGGCAAACTGGCATCAAGCCATTTCTGAATGGTAGAAGGCGCGCGCTGGTGGAAGAACACGAACTGCTCTTGGATCAACTCCCGGGCCACCTCATCAAGTTCATATTCCACATTTAGAGGGGCGCGAAGAGCCTGGGTTTCCTCTTGGGAAAGCGTGGGATCGGTTGTCAATCCGGGCCAGTGCTCGGTCAAAATGGGATCGAGCTGAAGCAAACCTGGATCGAAAAAATCTTGCGCCACATCTGGCTCAGGTTCAGGCTCAGGTTGAGTTTTGACGCAGGCCGAAACAAGACAGACGCAACAAATCACGATACAAAAAGATATCAAGCGCATGGGTAATCCAGAGAGATTTGGGTGGTTACAAAGAGCACATCGCGTGAATACAGTGTTCGTACCAGGGGTGGTTGTGGGCTACCCAATTGGAGGGTCCATGGCAAGACTGTTTATTATTTCACAATAAATCAAGTTGTTAAAAAGAAGCGTATTTATGAAAAATGATGTCGACACCCTTGTCCCCGGCCGCAAGCCCGTGCGGGAACTTGTTTTGGACCGCCCGGAAAACGTTGATCAGGTGTTTGCGCTCAAGGGAAGGAAGGTACCGGAGGTCGAGGAAATTCTAGGCTTGTGCCGCAAGGCTGGGATTCGGTACAGCCTGGTGCCCAAGACCATGCTCGACAAGCTGCATGCCAACCATCAAGGCGTTGCGGCACGTTTGCTGAGCTTTTCCCTGGTCGAGGAAAAGGATTTTTTCGGCATGATCAGGGAAGCGCCCCTGCCCATGGCCCTGGCCCTGGACCAGGTGCAAGATCCCGGCAACGTGGGGGCTTTGGTGAGGTCGTTGTACGGCTTGGGAGGAGCGGGAATTATGGTGCCCCGCCACAACAGCGCTCATCTCGGGGCAGGAGCGCACAAAGCTTCGGCAGGAACCCTCGCGCGAACGCCTGTGTGCCGGGTCAAAAACCTGGCGGAAAGCCTCGACAGGGCGTCTGATCAAGGCATCACCATGTACGGGGCCCAAGCTGATGACGATGCTGAAGACGGCCTCGTGTTCACGCCAAAATTTCCAGCCATCCTGGTGCTGGGTAATGAAGAAAAAGGCATACGGCCCAAGGTGTTGGACAGGTGCGGGGTCAAGCTCGGGATTCCCATGCTGCGGAACCTCGATTCATTCAATGTGGCCCAGGCCGGGGCCATGCTCATGTCACGGATACTTCAGGCATACCGCAGTTGACCCTTCCTGTAACCTCGCGGGTAGAGGGCTGGCTCGGCAGGCGCCGGATCAGCCCTTCTTGTTCCATCCCACTCCAGTCAGCGGATATACAAGGGAATGTTCATAAGCAAGTCGCGTGTGAACGAGGTCATCTTGTCCATGATCCAGGGAAACGCAAACAGCAGGGCCAAAAAAATGGAAACGATCTTGGGAATAAAGGTCAGGGTCATTTCCTGGATTTGGGTGGCGGCTTGCAGCATGCTGATCGCCACGCCCACGAGCAGCCCGATGCCGAGCATGGGCAAGCTGATGGTCAGGGCCAGTTCAATGGATTGCCGGGCAAAGCCGATGACGAATTCAGGGGTCATGGGACTATCCTTTGTGTCAGAGTAAAAAGCTGTTGACCAAGGACCCGGTAAGCAAGGTCCAGCCATCGACCATGATGAAAAGAAGTATCTTAAAGGGCATGGATACCATGACAGGCGGCAGCATCATCATACCCATGGCTAGCAAAATACTGGCCACGACCATGTCCAAGATCAAAAACGGTATGTAGATCAAAAAGCCAATGGTAAAGCCGGTTTTCAATTCGCTGATAACGTAGGCAGCCACAAGCATAATCGTGGGAACCTCTTCCTTGGATTGGGGCTGCGACATCTCAGTGATGGAATAAAAGATCGAGAGATCTTTTTCCCTGGTATGTTTGAACAAAAACTCGCGTAAGGGAACCTGGGCGCTTTCCAAAGCCTCGTCAAAAGAAAGCTCTTCATTCATGTAGGGCTCCAGGGCGACATCATTGATATCCTGGGCCACGGGCATCATGATCACAAAGGTCATGAAAATGGCCAAACTGGCCATGATCTGGTTGGGCGGCAACTGCTGGGTTCCCATGGCCTGACGAATGAAGTGGAAAACAATGATGATCCGCGTGAACGAGGTCACGGTCATCATGATCGCCGGAGCCAGGGATAAGACGGTCAGTAAAAACAGAATCTCGAGCAGAATGGACATCTGCTCGGGTTCGCTGCCGCCGCCCGCGAGCTGCAAGGTAAGTTGAGGTGCTGCAGCGTCCTGGCTCAGTGCCAAGGCGGGAATGAGAAGAATAGCGAGGGTGCTAAGCGTCGTCAGGATCCGTGGCCGGGGTTTCCACCACGGTGTTGTCTTCCCTTGGTTCTTCGCCGCTGACACCGCTCCCTGGGTCAGCTTCGGCGAGTGTTTGGGAAAAGGTCTTGCTGTCCTTGTCATGACCGGTTTCCATTGTGTGCAAGAGGTTGATGTGGGTATCTGTCACGCCCAACACCATCCGCTTATTCAAAAACCGGACCACAACAACGCTACGTTTGGGGCCAAGGGGAAGTTGGCCTTCAAGCTCGAGTTCACCGCGCTTGAAGAGTTTAAAGCCGCCTCTGCCGCTCATGCGTTTGAGCAGGTAGACCATGAGGTACAGCAGGCCTAGGAGGAGGAACACGGCGGCCATGGCTTGGAAATACCCGCCCCAGCCGAACTCCTCGGATTGGGTGTCGGAAAAAAATGATTCTTGTTCAACGATTCCTATGGTTTCGTTGGCAGTTCCAGTGACCACTGAACCGTTGGCAGATACAACAACTGGCGTCTCAGCCCCTTCCACGGAAAGGGTGAGATTCCCTTGATCAGCGCTGGGAGTGAGGTCTTGGGCCTCTTCAGAAGCCAAGGATTCAACGGTCTGGTTCACGTTGTGGCTACCCCAACTGTTTCACCCGCTCAATGGGGCTGATGATGTCGGTCAAGCGGACACCAAATTTCTCGTTGATCACCACTGCTTCGCCGCGGGCGACCAACTTGCCGTTGACGTAGATTTCCAGGGGTTCGCCAGCCAACTTGTTCAGTTCAATGACCGACCCCTGGCCCAGTTGCAAAAGTTCGTTGATCAGCAGCCGGGTACGGCCAAGTTCGGCGGAAACATCCAAGGGGATGTCCAAGATAAAATCAAGCTCACGCTTGTGATCATCGGGCCGAGGTGTCTTGGCGTCTTCTGTCAAATCTTTGAATTGAGCGTCGCTGGCGGATTGGGAAAAAGCGGTTTGTTGCTTTTCCTTTTGCATGGCGTCGCCTTCGTCGTCGGCCAAGGCTTTTGCCCATTCATCAGCCAAGGCCTGATCGTCCCCCACAGGACTCTCGTCCTCAGGCAAGGCTTCGTCAAGAAGGGGCTCGTCAGGAGTCTCTTCCCCGTCTTCGGAAAGCGCTGCAGCCCACTCTTCAGCCAGTTGATCTTGATCCATTTCGTTTCCCATTTCCATCCTCCCTACTGCCGAGGCCCAACTCGTTCAGGCCTAGCGATTCACTACTGTACAATAAATTCAGTGAAATACACGTTAAGCACCATGGGTCCGCCCAAGATTTGATTGAGGCGGTCCACGATTTCATTTTTCAGGAGCAACTTACCCTCAGGCGTGGATATGTCGGCAAAGGACATGCTGGTCAGCAACGTAATGATCCGGTCCTTGACCTTGGGGTCTTCAGCCTCAAGGGTTGCGGCCACATCCTCGTTAATGACTTCAACATCTACAGTGATCTTGAGGTAACGCCGACCAAGGGGGTCGGCAAGGTTCACGGTAAAGGTATCCAGGGTAACGATCATAGCCCCCTCGGGTGATCGCGACTCGGACGGTACTTGTGCCTCTCCGGACTCTTCCGTTCCCTCGGAAGTGGGCTCTTCAGTTGTCTCTTCTTCGCCGCCGGAAAGAAACTTGTCATAGGCGATGTAGCCACCCGCGCCAATAACGAGCAGCAAAAGCACGATGACAATAAGCTTCATTTTTGAGCCCTTTTTTGGGGCTTCTTGTACTTCTTCAGCCATGTGACAGCTCCTTGTATGGTCTAATATCCGCCGATATGGCTGTTGGTCTTGACCAATATTTCCACCCGACGATTGAAGTTCACATCTTCATTGAGATCCGGCGTTTCTATAGGCCAATACGGACCATAGCCGGACAAGGAAAACCGGATGGGATCCAGTCCGGATTCAAGAAAATATTTTAACACAGCCAAAGCCCGGTCCCCGGAAAGTTCGAGGTTGTCAGATCTGACTCCTGGGGGATTGTCGGAGTGAGCAGAAATGTTCACGTCAGAGTACATGTAGGCCAGGACCTCGGCAACCGGCTTGAGAATCTCCAGGGCTTGGGGAGAAAGTTCTGAACTGCCGGGCGCGAACAGCAGCTTGTCCGTAAGAACCAAAGCAACGCCGTCGTCCCGTTCCAAAACAAGAATATTCTCGTTCAGAGTGGAACGGCTGATTTCCTGCGGCAAGACATCGTCGGGAAACAACAGTTCCTTGAAACGGTCGGGCTTTTGGGACAATTCCAGGGGGTTTTCCAACAAATCAAGGATAAGTTTGTAGGTCGTGGGAATGCGCCCGGCTCCACGGGGTGTGACAAACCCCACATCATTCATGAACATGTTGACCTTGGTGAAAATGCTTTTATCCATGGATGACATGGTCAAGAGCAGCACAAAAAAAGTCAGCAAGAGGGTCATCAGGTCGGAAAAGGTGACCATCCAAGCACCGGCCTGAAGACCGCTGGATTTTTTTTTCTTCCTGGCCACGTTCTAATCCTCTGCCTGGGGATCCACTTGAAACCGGTACCCGTTGTAATCAAAAGCGCCGTCTGGAGTCACATGGTCGTTTTGGTGCTCTTCAAGAATACGGTACCAATTGTCGTTTCGCTTATCGAGTACGATGTCCACGCGCCGGTTGCGCTGGCGGCCAAGCAAGGTGTTCTCGCTGTGCCTGGGGTGAAAGCGGCCAAAGGCTTCCATCTTGAGTTTCTCCGGGTCCATGCCCCGGTCAACGAGATAGCGGTATATGGCCATGACCCGGTACAGGGACAGTCGCCACGTGGGGTCCTCAATGGCTTGCGCAGTGAACATGTCGTAGTCTTCGTGCAATTCCTCGGCGCGGATGGTGGAGGCGTGGCCGCCCAAAAGCAAGGGGTAGTCGATTGCCAATAGTACGGGTAAAATTCGGTCCAAAAGCCGTTGTCCTTCAGGAGTCAACACTACCTGACCTGGTTCGAACAAAATTTCATCACTGATGGAAAGGACTTGCAGAAACTTACTGGAAGAAAAATCCAAATCGTTTTCAAGATCTTCCCACAGCATCTCCTTGACCATTTCAAGATCTTCCACGTCCTCCATGGGGCCGGGCTCAACTGTGGTGCGTGAGTCCTCGACAGTGCGGGGATCGTATCCGGCTTGGCCAATACCGAAGGTGCCGATGATGGAACCCAGCACAATGAGTCGCCTGCGTTCGTCAATAGTGGCCATGGACACGAGGAGCACGAAAAAGGTGAGCATCAGGGTCATGAGGTCACTAAACGTGACCATCCATGCGGGCAGTCCCGGCTCTTCAGGTGGCTTTTTCTCTCGTTTCGCCATGGGGTCGTCCCGAACCTAGTCCTCTTGAACCCTGCTCTTGGGCGGCAGGAAGCTGGAAAGCTTTTCTTGAATGATGCGGGGGTTTTCCCCCTTGGAAATGGAAAGGATGCCCTCCATGACCATTTCCTTGAGCAATACTTCTTCCTTGCTGCGCTGCTTGAGTTTTCCCGCCATGGGTAAAAAGACCAAGTTGGCGAGAAGTGCTCCGTAAAACGTGGTAATCAGCGCCACAGCCATGGACGGACCAATGGTCGAGGGATCATCCATGGTTTTCAACATGAGGATCAAGCCGATAACCGTACCGATCATTCCCATGGCAGGCGCGAAAGCGCCGAATGTCATCATGATTTCAGCGCCCCGCTCGTGGCGCGCTTCCAAATAAGAAACCTCTGTTTCCAAGATTTCCTGAATGGATTGGGGCTCAAGGCCGTCAACTGTGAGTTGCAAACCCTTTTTTAAGTATAAATCATCAATTTCTTTGATAAGGGGCTCCAAGGAAAGAATGCCCTCGCGGCGGGCACGGTTGGCGTACTCCATGAAGCGGTCAATGATCTCTTGGGGAGATTCCAAGCTGGAAAAAAGGGTATTCTTAACAACTCCGACTACGCCAAGAATATTGCCCAAAGGGAAATTGATCATGGCCGCGCCAATGGTGCCGCCAACAACAATAAGCATGGAAGCTGGATCAATAAAGGTTGCGATGGAGCCCTTGGACAAAATTGCCGAAAGCACCAAACCAAAGGAGAGCACAAGCCCTATAACGGTTGCGAGATCCATTGCCGGTTTCCCCTACTGCAGTACAACGGTTGAAAGGTTACAAGTAAACAGCGCTGAGGAAACATGCATAAGAAGCACTGTGACCATTCGCCGAGAACAATAAAGCAAGTACCGTACCAAGAATCCTTGATGTGGTCTTGCAGAGCAGTCAATTTTCAGTGAAAAAAGAGAACATGCGGGAAAAGAAATTCTTTTCGAGTAGAATTCATAAGCCCTCGGTGAAACAACGCTCAACTGCGTAGTCATGGCAGCTCACGCCCGGGCAACAGGTTGAAAAGAAAAGCTCTAGATATTCTCATGAGGAAGTATCAGAAAAGTATGAAAAGGTCTAGGTTGGTAATTTAAGTGATTTATTACATGGCGTTATTCGCCCAAGCCTAACATACGCAAAAACCCGGGGTCCTCGGTCCAATTATCACGGACTTTAACCCACATTTCCAAATGCACCTTGGATTCCAATAACTCGCTGATTTCCCCGCGTGCTTGAGTTCCTATGCTTTTCAAGTTGGCTCCGCTCTTGCCAATAACCATGCCCTTGTGGGATTTGCTCGCCACGTAGATCAAGGTATGAATCTGAATTTGGTTGCGTTCTGGGATTTCTTCCCATTTTTCTATTTCAACGGCAGTTCCGTAGGGCAGCTCTTGTTGCAGAGACAAAAACAGTTTTTCACGGATAATCTCTGAAACCATAAAGCGAAGGGAAATGGTTGAAGCCTGGTCTTCAGGGAACATGGGTGGTCCAAAAGGCAACACGGTTTTGATTCGTTTAAGCAATACATCAAGTCCATGTGGTGCGAGTGCTGATACAGGAAAAAGCTCAGCCTCGGGGAACACGTTGGAGAGTTGTTCCAAAAGGGGAAGAAGCTGCTTCTTGTCTTTCAGCCGATCAACCTTGTTCACGGCAATGAACAGGGGCAAGCCGGATTCTTGCAAGGAAGATGACAGGGATTTCACATCACGGTCCAAGCTGTTGGGCTTTTCAGCATACAAGTGACCGTCAAGAACAAGCACGATAAGCTGGGCGGAAGCCAAGGCCTGCCAGGCTGTTTGTAGCAGGGCGCGGTTCAGTTTCCCCTTGCGGCGATGGATGCCGGGTGTGTCGAAAAAGACGACTTGCGCGTCGGGTTCGCTGAGTATTCCAGTGATTTGATTACGTGTGGTCTGGGGCTTGGGCGTGACAATGGCGATCTTTTGGCCCAAAATCTCATTAAGCAAGGTGGATTTGCCTGCGTTGGGCGGACCAATAAGCGCAACCAAACCGCATTTGTGGTCCGCGGAAATCTTCATGTCTTGCTCCATGGTTTCTCCGAATGAGTTGTTTTCAAAGAAATAGGGGTAGGCGGGCAAGCCTGGGAGGTCAAGGTTTTACACTGACACTTTGAGGAAACACTTTCAATCTACTATGGTTGACAAAATGAATACGTTTTGTATTGCAGAAGTACAAAAAGGGAGCCGCAAATGGGAAAGAAAGTGAGATCCGTTCGCGTGCCTGAAGTGTTAAGTGAACTTGATCTGACCTCTTTGGTCAAGGAATGTGAGCAATACCTTAGGGATATTGAGTCGGCCACGCTGCTGAAGTCCAGGGGGAACAAGGATGCGGCAGAAGCGCTCATTGCTGCTCGACAAGAAGACCTGGGAAAAAAGGTTTCCCATTTAGTGTGGGAAGCTCGTGTGCAGTGGGGGGCAGCGCGGGTGAAAAGTTCGGAGAAACAGGACAAGCAGGGCAAGGTGGAGAAGCAGGACATCGAAGAATGATCATCGAGGGGCAAGGGGGAGGCGAGGGCCCAAGCCAATTCCTTCGGGGCTGACCTCGGCCCGAAACGGCCATACCTCAACCCCGGTATCCACTGCTTGCCAAAACAAACGAGCAAACTCGGGATCAACATACTCGGCAGGGCCGAAACACTTTCCATCGGGACGCTGCACAAGAAAAAACATGGCTGCACGCTCTCCACTGTCAACAATATCCATCAGTTCAAGCAAATGCTTTTGACCACGCTTGGTCACGGCATCGGGAAAAGCGGCAATGTCGTCTTCCACAAGAGTCACGTTCTTGGCCTCAATCCACAAGGGCGGTGCGCTATCTCCAGTGAGCAACCCATCAAAGCGACTGTGTTTTCGCTTGACTTCACGCTGAAAGGTTGCATAGTCCCCTGCACCCGGAAGAAGTCCAGCGTGAAACGCGGCGGCGATCATGACGTTGGGTGTCTGCGTGTTGACGCCCACCCAGCCGCCAAAGCAGTGCACGGCTTCCAATGTATAGGGCAACTTCCGTTTGGGATTGGATGCAAGGGAGAGGAGAATTTCCGAATCAGGTTTCAGCAAACCCAACATGCTGCCGGAATTGTTGCAATGGGCTTGGAGCAGCCCTTTCTCGGTCCTGGCGGTCACCACGAAACGATTGTCCCTGGCAACTAGCCGGGCATGAATCATGGTTTCGGGCATTGATATTAACTGGGTATGCATGACAACGTTTCTCGTGAAACAATTCGAAACAATTCGAAGCAATCTGAGGCGTTGTTACCACTGACTTCTGTAAGATTATCCTTTCCACGGCCAACACAAATGTTGTGCGGCATGATCCGCACACGAGATTTGGTTCATGGCATGCATGGCGCAACAAGTCCATGGACCCCGTGAAGGTGATTAGTATGCGGTTATCTCAGCGTATGCGGCAACTCAAGCCGTCGGCAACAATGGCCATCAGCGCCAAGGCCCTCGACATGAAGGCCCAAGGCAAACAAATCATCAGCCTGTCCGTGGGAGAGCCGGACTTCCCAACGCCTCAGCATGTACAGGACGCTGCGAAGCAAGCCATTGACAAAGGTTTCCATAAATACACCCAGCCGCCGGGCCTACCTGAGCTACGCCGCGCCATTGCCGGGTACTTCCATCACTTTTACGGAGTGGAGGCGCCTGCCGAGGCGACCATCGCCACCAACGGAGGTAAACAAGCCCTCTACAACCTGTTCCAATCCATTATTGACCCAGGGGACGAAGTGCTGGTGGCCCTGCCTTACTGGGTGAGCTATCCTGCCCTGGTGGAGATGGCGGGTGGCGTTCTCAAGCCTATTCCCACCAGGGTGGAGGAGAACTTCAAGCTCCAACCTGAGGATCTGGTTAGAGCCATTGGGCCGAAAACTCGCTGCCTAATCATCAATTCCCCGTCCAACCCTACGGGATGCCATTATACGCGCGAAGAGCTTTACACCCTGGCACAACTCGCCCTGGATAAGGGTTTGTTCCTGGTGTCGGATGAAATTTATGACCGCCTCGTGTTCTCCCCTGCGGAACCCATTTCCTTAAGTCCCTTGTGGGAAGAAAACCCTGAGCAAGTCGCGGTGATTAATGGCTTGTCCAAAAGCTTCGCCATGACGGGATGGCGTATTGGCTACGCTCTGGCCCATCCCGAGTTGATCAAGGCCATGCAAAAGCTGCAGGGACAAACCACATCGAACATTTGCGCGGTTACCCAAAAAGCGGCCGAGGCTGCTCTTGTGGGGTCTTGGGAACCGGTCAAGGAGATGTGCACGGCCTTTCAGCGCCGCCGCGACCTGGCCCTGGACATCATCTCGGGATGGTCCAGAGCCACGTGTCCCAAGCCGGATGGGGCGTTTTACCTGTTCTGCGAGCTCAAGGACTATTTCACTGCCCAAGCGCCGGATTCCAGTTCATTTTGTTGCATGCTCCTGGAAAAGGCAGGAGTTGCCTTGGTTCCAGGTGCGGCATTTGGAGACGACAGTTGTCTTCGCATCTCCTACGCCGTGGATGACGAAGTGTTGCGCACCGCCCTCAACAAGATCGGCGAGGTCCTGGCCGAGTGTTGATTTGCGAGGTATCCTGCTCTTGATGTGCGGGGCTGGAACCGATATCATGCAGTTCCTGCATATTGAGCATGGAAAAGCTTCATAAGTGATGTGGCCATTCCTGGTTCCATGCTCATTTCCCGGAACCGCCATGCCAGCCAACAAGTCCGCAAGCCATAGATCCACCGTTGGGTTCGCCAGGCTTCTGCCCTGGAGTTCCTTGCTGCTCATTTTGGGCTACGGCTTGGTGTTGTCCCTGCTCATCTCCAATTCCACCAAACAGTCCGCTTTGACCCAGCAGCAGGATTATGCCCTGCTCCTTGCCCGCAATCTGAATCATCAGATCTACCGTCGCTTTATTTTGCCCACCATCGTTGGCTTCGGCCATGTAGAACTCAAGGACGAGGTCCAATACCACCGCTTGGACGAAGTCATCGGCTTCACCACCATGGGTCTGAACATCCAGGAGGTGCGCATCTATGACCTGGACAGGGTGGTTTCGTACTGCACTGTACGGGAACTGGTGGGGCTGGAGAACCTGGCCGGCGTGGCTGTGCTCAAGGCCCTGGAAGAGGGCAAGCACACCTTTGAGTTCACCACTGATGAATATTCTCTATGGGATATATTCCGCTCTGATCCTGACAGCGTCATCCTGAAAACCACGTATCCCTTGCGAGCTGAACGGGACCTCAACTCGGAAGGCCTGGAAGGGCCGATTATCGGAGTGGTGGAGTTCACCCAGGACATTACCGAAGCGTATAAGCCCCTGATCAGCTATCAGTGGATCATCATTATCACCACCCTGGTCTCGTCCATGGTGTTGTTCCTGTTATTGTACATGATTATGCGCCGGGTAGAGAGAATGAACCAGGAACGCTCCGTTGAACGCGAACAGCTCGAACGCGAATTGCACCAAAGCGAAAAACTGGCCAGCATCGGCCGCATGGTCGCTGGCATTGCCCATGAAATCCGCAACCCTTTGGGTATTATCCGCTCCAGTTCCGAGTTGTTGCTCAACAAAATCAAGCCGGAAAACGGCCAGAGCGAAGTCAATGCAAGGATTTTGGGCGCGATCCACGAAGAGTCGAAGCGGCTCAGCCAAACCATGCACGATTTCCTGGACTACGCCCGGCCCAAGCAACCCAAACAAGAAACAGTGGATTTGGCCAAGGTCTTGGATCAGGCCCTGGTCTTTTTGGAAAGCGAATGCGCCAAGCATCAGGTCACGGTGAAGCGCAAGTATTCCAAAGGGCTGACCATGCTTGGCGACAAGGACTTCCTTTACCGGGCCGTGTACAATATACTGACCAACGCCATGCAGGCCATGGATGAGGAACAGCCGGGAACCATAACCGTGAGTTCGCGGGTGAGCGACGGTAAGATCGAGCTGATTTTCGAGGATACCGGTGTTGGCTTTGATAAATCAGCTATGGAAAAGCTCTTTGATCCCTTTTTCACCACCAAAGACAACGGAACAGGCCTGGGCCTGGCCATCCTCAAGAACATCGTGAGTTCCCACCAAGGCGATATCCAATTGAACAACCGGGAGCAAGGGGGCGCCATGGTGCGCCTGATCTTCCCCAAACTGTAATAGAGCGGAAATCATGTCCGGCCATATACTGATTCTTGACGACGAGCCCAACTACGTTCTGATCCTGGAAACCCTGCTCA
>QZKZ01000031.1 GCA_004796465.1 Desulfovibrio sp. | reverse complement strand
GTGGAGGCCCGTGAGTGCATGGAACGGGCACGCGGGTGCGTAAGGGCTGGTTTCAGGGTTCACGGCCCAGGCCAGCCCCAGCACCAGGGTCGCGCCACATAAGACCAACAGCGCGAGTACTCGGGATCGCTCCTTGCGGTTTGTTGGACTAGCCAAGGCCGCCATCCCCTGCGGAGCCCCGCCCCTCACTCCACCAGCTCCGGAGCCATGGCCAAGGCAATGTCCAATGTGGTGTTGCCGCTGGGGCGGCAAGCGCCGTGGACATGGCCGCGCTTGAAATGGGCAGGGTAGTGGGCATGTGCTCCTGTATTGGAGAGGAGTTCGGAAGCTGTGGCTCCAGGTCCTGTGGGTCCTGAGTCTGTTCACCATACGCCCGACCCCGTGCCCCACGCAAGACCGGGGAACCAGAAAATTGGCCACCCCCCCTTGACCCCTTCGTATTCCCATGCCATTCCCTGAGCATGGACCGATTCTTTTTCCCTGAACCATTGGCGATTCTCGGAGCCCAGGCATGGCCCACCCCATGAGGCCCGAGCACAAAGTTTTCCTCGCCTTGGGCGCCATTACCATAATGACCCTGTTCATCGCGGTGCTGAACTTGAGTTCCCTGGTCTTTCTCAAGGATACAGCTCTGAACGCGCACCAAGACCAGATGCTTGTTCTCAGCGAGCAGGAGGATGGGCCAGGCTCAGCCCAAGTGGAAGAAATGCAGGCTGAGTTCAGCAGCCACCTCGACTCCGTGTTGGGACAAGCCAAAACCATGCTTTTGCTCAGTTGTGCTGTTACCGTGGCTCTTGCCGCGTGTATTGCGATTTTTATCGCCAGATCCCTGCGCCGCACCCCCGCGCCCGGCGGACACAACGCGGATGACGCCGCCGGAGCAGGTTCTGCATAACCCCGCATCTCAGGAGACCAACTCATGCATACCACAGTATCGAAACTGACCGGTGTCCTTGCCTTGCTGTTGTTGACGACCTTGGCTGCTTCCCCGGCCCTGGCCGGAGCCCGGGTGGTGTTCTTGCACCATTCCACGGGCGGCGGCGTTTACTGGGACGGTGACGTGGAAGGCTACATCGCGAGCCGCGCCCCGGACATCCAGATTGAGGAACGTTCGTATCCTGATTCTCCCTATGACTGGGAAAACTACCCCTATGACTACTGGAACCTGTGGATCAACGGCGCCTGCGATTCCGGCAACCCCAACATTGAGTGCATGGACAGTTTGGCCCGGAACTACGACGTGATCATCTTCAAGCACTGTTTTCCCGGCGCGTACGTGGAGCCTGATTACGGCCCGGGCGACGTGTCCTCGCCGGACAAGACCATGGCCAACTACCAGGCCCAGTACCGCGCCTTGCGTGACCTGATGGATTCATATCCCGACACCAAGTTCATTGTCTGGACCCTGGCCCCCTTGCACCGCCAAGCCACGGACAGGGATGCCTCGGCCCGTGCGGCCCAGTTCGTGGACTGGGTCAATCACGGCTTCCTCACCGAGGACGGCCAAGGCCATCCCAATATCTTCATCTTTGACTTCTGGTCCATTGTGACCGAAACCAATCCCAATCCGGCTCAGGGCGAGGTCAACACGCTCAGGTACGAGTTCGAGCAGAACCATTCCGATTCCGACTCTCACCCCAACTACCAAGCCAATCAAGCAGCCGGTCCCCAGTTCGGCCAGTTCATCATTGACGTTGTCAACCAGTAGCGAACCTATCTAATTGGGAAGGGGGGAATTCTCCCCTTCCCGTTTCATGCGTTGCACGTCAATGGCGGGCGTTCCCGGGCAAGGTGGCGTCTGTGTGACAATACGCCTGGCCTGTTGCTCTTCCGAGAAAAAGTGCGCTACAGGAACACCATGACTTTTAATATTGCCGAGTTTTTCCACGCCAACCGGCTCATCTTCATCTGGGCGTCCTTTTTTGGGCTGCTCTATCTCATGCTCATGCACGGCCTGTTCGGCTTGGTGTTTGTGACCTATATCCTCTGTTTCCTGTTCCACGGTCCCATTGACTGGCTGGACGCTAAAACTCCCTTGCCCCGCTGGTTCTGGACCACGCTCATCTACAGCCTGTTTGTGGCCCTGATCCTGTT
>QZKZ01000203.1 GCA_004796465.1 Desulfovibrio sp. | reverse complement strand
CCCGCGAAGATGATCAGGGAGATGCCGTTGCCAATGCCCTTTTCCGTCATCTGCTCGCCGATCCACATGAGAAAGATCGTGCCTGCGGTGAGCGTGATCACGGTGGTGATGATCATGCCGAAGTTGGTCGCGCCTTCGGGCTTGAGGGCGAATGCGATGGCCGAGCCTTGGATCAAGGTGATCAGCACTGTGCCGTAGCGGGTGTACTGGGTGATCTTCTTGCGGCCCGCAGCGCCCTCTTCCTTTTGCAGTCTCTTGAGTTCCGGCACGGCCACGGTGAGCAGCTGAATAATAATGGATGCCGAAATGTAGGGCATGATGCCCAGAGCGCAAATGGACATTTGCTGCAGGGCGTTCTGCAACCCGCCGCCCGAGAACATGTTGAACAGGCCCACCAACTGGCCGGCCTGGTCCATGATCTGGCGCACCCGGTCCGGATCAATGCCCGGAGCCGGAATAATCAGGCTGACACGATATACGGCCAGGAGGAAGAAGGTCCACAACAGCTTCTTCTTCAGCTCGGGCAGGCGAGCAAGATTCTCAACTCCAGACATTGCCACGGCTTAGCCTTCCAATGCTTTGAATTGTCCGCCCGCGGCAAGGATCTTGTCCTCGGCGGACTTGCTGAAACGATGCGCCTCAATGGTCATCGCGCCGATCTCGCCTTGGCCCAGGATCTTGACCAGGGCGCCTTGCTTGACCAGGCCCGAGGCGTAGATATCGTCCAGGGTCACTTCGCTTTTGCCTTCAAAGGTCTTGGCCAAACGCTCCAGGTTCACGGGCGTGTAGCTGACCTTGAAGATGTTGGTGAAGCCGCGCTTGGGCAAACGGCGGGCAAGGGGCATCTGGCCGCCCTCAAAGCCGGGGCGCACGCCGCCGCCGGAGCGGCAGTTCTGGCCCTTGTTGCCCTTGCCGCAGGTGCAGCCCCAGCCAGTGGCCGAGCCGCGCCCCACGCGCTTGCGTTGCTTGCGCTCTTCGGCAAAGGGATGCAATTCGTGCAGATTCATGACTCATTCACCTCAACGAGATGCTTGACGCGTTCCACCATGCCCCGGACAGCGTCGTTGTCGGGAAAGGTCTTTTCCTGACGGATCTTCTTAAGCCCCAGGGCATCCAGGGTCTTTCTCTGTTTCGGATTGCAGCCGATGCGGCTGCGCAAAAGTTTCACCGTAATCATGGGAGCACCTGTCCTTACTTGCGGGGGGTTTCCAGGGTCTTGCCCCGAATCTTGCCCACTTCCTCGGCGCTACGCAGGGAGGTAAGCCCCGCCATGGTGGCCTTGAGAACGTTGTGGGGGTTGTTGGTGCCGATGGCCTTGGTCAGGATGTCGGACACGCCCACGGCTTCCATGATCGCGCGCACCGGACCACCGGCAATGATTCCCGTACCCTTCGAAGCAGGTTTGAGCATAACCCTTCCTGCGCCGTAAATGCCCAAGACCTCGTAGGGCAAAGTGCCGTCGAGAAGGGGAATCTCAACCATGGTCTTGCGGGCGCGCTCGTTGGCCTTGCGAATAGCCTCGGGCACTTCCTGGGCCTTGCCCAGCCCCCAGCCCACGCTGCCTTGGCCGTCACCGACCACTACCAGCGCGCTGAAGCTGAACCTGCGGCCGCCCTTGACCACTTTGGCCACGCGGTTGAGGTACACGATCTTTTCAATATGGCCGAGTTCGTTCTGTTGTTGCTGCTGCTGATCCATAAAACTAACCGCCTCTTGCGCCTAGAACTTGAGCCCGGCTTCGCGGGCGCCGTCAGCCAAGGCCTTGATGCGGCCGTGGTAGATATATCCGTTGCGGTCGAACACCACTTCCTTGATGTCCTTTTCCTTGGCCAAGCGGGCGATTTCCTCGCCCACCTTGGTCGCGGTGTCCTTGTTCAGGGGCATGGCGCCACCTTGTCTGCCCAAGGCCAGGGACGAAGCAGACGCCAGAGTGGCGCCCGTCAAGTCGTCCACGAGCTGGCAGTAGATGGACTGGTTGGAGCGGAATACCACCAAACGGGGCCGCTCGGCCGTGCCGGAAATCTTCTTGCGGATGCGCAGTTTTCTGCGCAAGCGCGCTTCTCGTTTTGTCAGTCTCATGATCGTGCCCTACTTGGCCCCGGATTTACCGGCCTTGCGGCGGATGGTTTCATCGGCGTACTTGATGCCCTTGCCCTTGTAAGGCTCGGGCGGACGGACGCGGCGGATGCGGGCCGCGATTTCGCCGACCAACTGCTTGTCCGCGCCGGAAATGGTCAGCTTGCTGCCCTCGGCCGAGGCCTCGATGCCCTTGGGCATCTCCATGACCACCGGGTGGGAAAAACCCACGGCCAGCTCAACCTTGTTGCCCTTGACGCCTACCTTGTATCCCACGCCGTTGACTTCCAGGACCTTGCTGAATCCTTTGGCCACGCCCTCAATGGAGTTGGCCAAAAGGGTCCGGCGCAGGCCGTGCTGGGCCCGAGCCAAGCGGGATTCGTCCGCGCGGGTGACCTTCACTTGGCCGTCCTCGACTTCATACGTCACCGAGGGATGGGTCGGCGTGGTCAAGGTACCCTTGGGACCCTTGACGGATATGGCCGACGCTTCGACCTTGACCTCAACCCCTTTGGGGATGGGAATGGGGAGTTTTCCTATTCTCGACATAGCGCACCTGCTACCAAATTTCGCACAGCACTTCGCCGCCCACGTTCTGGTCCTGGGCAGCCTGCCCCGCCATCACGCCCCGGGACGTGGACAGAATGCACACGCCAAGGCCGTTCTGTACGCGGGGGATCTCCGAGGCGGAGACATAGACACGCCGACCGGGCTTGCTGATGCGCTTAAGCCCCGCAATAACCGGCTTGCCTTCCAAATACCGCAACGTCATGGAGATATCGCTCTCCGAGACGGAAAAACCTTCAATGTAACCCTCGTCCTTGAGGATGCCGGCCAGGGCTTCCTTCATCTTGGACTTCGGCACGATCACATCCCCGTGCAGGGCGTGATGCGCGTTGCGAATGCGGGTCAGCATATCGGCAATGGGATCCGTTGTGACCATGGATCGCTCCTTACGCTCTACCAGCTCGATTTACGCACTCCCGGCAATTCGCCGGCAAGCGCCATGTTGCGGAAACAGATACGGCAAATGCCGAACCTGCGCATGAACGCCCGGGGCCGCCCGCAAATGGGGCAACGATTGTAGCGCCGGGACGAAAATTTGGGCTTGCGCCTCGCCTTGACTTCCAAAGATGTGCGGGACACCTCGATTCTCCTTATTTCTTGAACGGCATGCCCAGAAGGTCAAGCAGCATCTTGCCTTCCTTGTCCGTTTCTGCGGAAGTGGTGATGGTCACGTTCATGCCCTTGACCTGCTCCACCTTGTCGATGTCGATCTCGGGAAAGATGGTGTGTTCCTTGATGCCCATGGTAAAATTGCCGCGGCCGTCAAAACCGCGATCCGGCACGCCGCGAAAGTCGCGCACGCGCGGCAGGGCAAAATTGACCAGCTTGTCCAGGAAATCCCACATGAGCTCGCGCCTGAGGGTCACACGGCAGCCTACAGCCATGCCTTCACGCAGTTTGAACGCGGCAATGGACTTTTTGGCCCGAGTGATCACGGCCTTTTGCCCGGCGATGCGGGTCAGTTCCTCGGCCGCGTCCTCAATGAGCTTGTGGTTGGCGCTGCCTTCGCCCAGGCCCATGTTCAAGGACACCTTGTCCAGGCGAGGAATCTGCATGGACGAAGAGTAACCGAACTCCTTTTGCAGGGCCGGGACCACTTTATCGCGGTATATGTTTTCCAAATGGGTCATGATGATGCTCCACTCGACGCTGAGTCGAGTCCTTAATCAAGTATCTCGTTGCATTTCTTGCAGAAACGAACCTTGTCCCCGCCCTCGGTCTCGCGGTAGCCCACGCGGGTCGCGTTGGCACAGGACGCACACAGCACCTGGACGTTGGAAAGGGCGATGGGCGCCTCTTTCTCCACAATGCCGCCCGCGACTTGCTGGTACGGATTGCCCTTGGTGTGGCGCTTGACCATGTTCACCTTTTCCACAAGCACGCGGTCATCCTTGGACAGAATCTTCAAGACCTTGCCGATCTTGCCCTTGTCCTTGCCGGCCATGACCATGACCTTGTCGTCTTTCTTGATGCGGACTTTCTTACGCATGGCCGTCTCCTAAAGGACCTCGGGGGCAAGGGACACGATCTTCATGAAGTTCTTCTGGCGAAGTTCCCTGGCCACGGGGCCGAAAATACGGGTGCCCACCGGTTCCATCTGGTTGTTGAGCAGCACCGCGGAATTGTTGTCGAACCGGATATAGGAACCGTCCGGACGCCGGATTTCCTTTTTGGTCCTGACCACCACAGCCTTCATCACCTCGCCCTTTTTCACCTTGGAGTGGGGCATGGCTTCCTTGATGGTGATCACGATAATGTCGCCGATACCGGCGTAGCGGCGCCGGCTGCCGCCAAGGACCTTGATGCACTGGATCTTCTTGGCCCCGGAATTGTCGGCCACATCCAGTTTACTTTCGACCTGAATCATGACGTTCCCCTACATCGCCTTCTCAAGGACCTTGACCAACTGCCACCGCTTGCGGCGAGACAGGGGCCTGGACTCGATGATCTGGACCTTGTCGCCCACCCGGCACTCGTTCTCCGGGTCATGGGCCATGAATTTCTTACGCCGCCGGATGTACTTCTTGTACAGCGGGTGTTTGACCAACGTCTCCACACGGACCACGATGGTCTTGTCGCTCGTATCGCTGACAACCATGCCCGTGAGGCTGCGCTTGTTGCTTTTTCTCGCTTCAGTGGACATGGACTACTCTCCCGTTTCCGTCTCTGCGGCAAGCTTCCGCTCGTTGAGGATGGTCAGGACCCTGGCGATGTCTTTTTTCACCTGGGGCATCTTGGCCGTATTCTCGAGCTGGGACGTGGTGTGCTGAAAACGCATGTTCATCAGCTCCCGGCGGAAACCGACGAGCTTGTCGGTCAGCTCGGTGTCGGAAAGCTTGCGGAATTCCTTGGCTTGCATGGTTACAGCCCTTCCTTGTACACAATGGCCGTCTTGATGGGCAGCTTATGCTGGGCACGGATCAGCGCGCCCTTGGCCAGCTCCAGGCTGACGCCCTTGATTTCATAGAGGATGCGGCCCGGCTTGACCGGCGCGCACCATCCAACCGGGGAGCCCTTACCCTTGCCCTGCCGGGTTTCAGCGGGCTTGGCCGTAATCGGGCGATCCGGAAAAATGCGGATCCAGACCTTACCACCGCGCTTGATGTGGCGCATCATGGCCACACGAGCGGATTCGATCTGCTGGTTGGTGATCTTGCCGGGCTCAAGAGCCTTGAGGCCGATATCGCCGAAAGCCACGAAGTTGCCGCGCTGGGCCTTGCCCTTGTTGCGCAGTTTCTGGCTCTTTCTGAACTTGGTCTTTCTGGGACTAAGCATGATTATTCCACCTCTTGGTCAAGGATCTCGCCCTTGAATATCCAGACCTTGACGCCAATGAGACCGTAGGTGGTCTTGGCTTCGGCCAGGCCGTAATCCAGGTCCGCGCGCAGGGTGTGCAGGGGCACGCGGCCGTCGCGGTACCACTCGCTGCGGGCGATTTCAGCGCCTGCCAGGCGGCCGCCGCAAGCAACCTTGATGCCCTCGGCGCCGAACTTGCGGGCCAGGCCCACGGTGCGCTTCATGGCGCGGCGGAAAGCAACGCGGCGCTCGAGCTGCATGGCGATGTTCTCGGCCACGAGCTGGGCGTCGGTCTCAGGGCGGCGAATCTCGTTCACCTCAATGGAGAACTCACGCTGAAACTTGGAGCGCAGGTCGCCCCTGAGCTTCTCGATTTCCACGCCCTTGCGGCCGATGACAATGCCCGGACGCGCCGTATGAATGATCAGGCGCACCTTACCGCCCGCGCGCTCGATCTCGATGCGGGAGATGCCCGCGTGATACAGCGCCTTTTTCACAAAGCGGCGAATGCGATAATCTTCATGGACATTGGCTGGGTAGTCTTTCTTGCTGTACCAGCGAGAAAGCCAGTTTTTGTTGTACCCCAACCGGAATCCGTATGGATGAACTTTCTGACCCAAAACCGCCTCCCTAGCTCTCGTCCACGACCACGGTAATGTGGCTGGTGCGCTTGAGAATCCTGTTCACACGACCCATGGCGCGCGGCATGAAGCGTTTCCACGTGGGGCCTTCATTGATGACCACCTTGGAAACCTTGAGCGCGTCCACATCCAAACCAGCGTTTTGCTCGGCATTGGCCACCGCCGAGTTGAGCACCTTGGCGATCATCTTGGCGGCCTTCTTGGGGGTGAACCTCAAAATATTCAAAGCATCCTCAACCGCAAGGCCCTTGATGTTCTCAGCCACCAGGCGAGCCTTTTGCGGGGATACCCGCATATATTTGGCCGTTGCTTGCACAGACATGATTTCGTCCTCTTCTTAAAGGGCCTGACTAGCGCTTGGCCTTGCTCTTACGGTCGGCGGCGTGTCCGAAGTAGTTCCGGCTGGGCGAAAACTCACCGAGCTTGTGGCCGACCATGTTCTCGGTCACAAAGACCGGGATGAATTTCTTGCCGTTATGCACCGCAAAGGTCATGCCCACCATTTCGGGGATGATCGTGGAACGGCGGGACCAAGTCTTGATGACCCGGCGATCCTTGTTTTCCACGGCTTTTTCGACCTTTTTGAGCAGGTGCTCGTCCACAAAGGGACCTTTTTTCAGTGACCTGGGCATGACGCTCTCCTACTTCTCGCCGCGGCGTTTGACGATGAGCCTGGACGACGCTTTCTTCTTGTCGCGGGTCTTATACCCCTTGGTGGGCTTACCCCAGGGGGTAACGGGGTGGCGACCGCCGGAGCTGCGGCCTTCGCCGCCGCCCAAGGGGTGGTCCACCGGGTTCATGGCCACACCGCGAACCTTGGGCCGCTTGCCGCGCCAGCGGTTGCGGCCGGCCTTGCCCTGGGTGACGTTCTCGTGTTCCACATTGCCCACTTGACCCACGGTGGCCATACAAGTGGCCAGGACCTTGCGGACTTCGCCCGAGGGCATGCGCAAGAGCGCGTACTTGCCTTCCTTGGCGATGAGCTGGGCGTAAGTCCCGGCAGCGCGGCAGAATTGGCCGCCACGGCCCGGGTGCTGCTCCACATTGTGCACGATGGTACCCACGGGGATGCGCATCAGCTTGAGCGCGTTGCCCGGCTTGATGTCGGACTTGTCGCCCGCTTCCACCGAGTCGCCCTGCTTCACGCCCAGGGGCGCGAGGATGTAGCGCTTCTCGCCGTCGGCATACACCAGCAGCGCAATGCGGGCGCTACGGTTGGGATCATATTCAATGTGCGCCACCTTGGCGGGCACGTCCCACTTGTCGCGCTTGAAATCGATGACGCGGTAGCGGCGCTTGTGTCCGCCGCCACGGCGGCGGCTGGTAATGCGGCCCAGGTTGTTGCGCCCGGCCTTCTTGGTCAGCCCCTCGGTCAGGGACCGCTCGGACTCGGTGCGCGTGATCTCCTCAAAGGAGGCCACGGTCTGGAACCGGCGTCCCGGCGAAGTGGGTTTGAGCTTGCGTACGGCCATGACTTACACTCCCTCGAAAAATTCGATCTTGTCGCCAGGGGCCAAGGTTACGTAGGCCTTCTTGTATCCGGCGACGCGCCCGGCCTTACGGCCAAAGCGGCTCTTTACGTAAGGCCGCTTGCGCACGATGTTCACGGCCTCGACCGTAACCTTAAACGTGTCTTGCACGGCCTTCCTGACCTCGATCTTATTGGCCTGGGGGTGCACGTAAAAAACTACCTGGTTGCCGATTTCCTTGGCAAAGGTCGCTTTTTCCGACACCAGCGGCTTGATCAAAACTTGCGTGTGGTCCATGTTCTACTTTCCTTGGATCCCCTTCAGGTGATCCACGTCGCGGACCACTCAATCAGGTCCACGGTATATGAGCCCCCCGCGCCCCTGTGGCGCGGCCAGCAAAACGTCATCTCGTGCAATTACCGCTTGCGTCATCCCTTCCCAAGGTGAGCGCGTCCGTATGCTACGTCGCGATAATTGAGCCGGGGCCAATAGGCCCCGGAGCCGGGGGCCAGGTTACTTGAGCCGCTCTGAAACGGCCTTGGCCGCCCCCTCGATCAGGACCAGCTGCGGATGCGTAAGGATATCACGCACATTGAGCCTGTCCTGAGTCAAAACCTTGAGCCCAGGAATGTTCCGGGCCGAAAGAGAGAGATTGTTATCCTCTTCCTCAAGAACAATCAAGGCTTTTTTCAAACCAAGATTTTTTGCCACTTGGCTGAAGAGTTTGGTCTTGATTTCCGGCATATCAATGGAGCGCACCACCATGAGCCCGCCCTCTTCGGCCAAACGGGCGGAAAGGGCCATGCGCATGGCCAAAGAGCGCACCTTCTTGTTCACCTTAAAGCCGTAATCACGGGGCTGGGGGCCAAAAATGGTTGCACCGCCCCGCCACAAGGGGGAACGTCCGCTACCGGCGCGGGCGCGGCCCGTGCCTTTTTGCCGCCAGGGCTTGCGACCGCCGCCGCGGATGCGGGCGCGGTTGCGAGTGGCATGGGTACCGGCGCGCTTGGCCGCCATCTGTTGCCTCACCACGAGATGCAGGATCTCGGGCTTGACCTCAACTTCAAAGACCTCGGGAGCCAGGCTCAATTCGCCGACTTCCTTGCGGTCTTGGTCGTATACTTTCACTTGTGCCATATCCGTATCCTCGCCTTACTGCTTGCGAATCATGACCACGCCGTTCTTGGGTCCGGGAATGGCGCCGCGAATGATCAGCAGGTTGTCCTCGGGGCGGACATCAATGATGTCCAGGCCGATGACCGTGACCCGCTTGTTGCCCATTTGGCCGGGCATCTTTTTGCCCTTGAAGACCTTGCCCGGGAAGGTGGCGTTGCCCACGGAGCCTGGAGACCGGTGAATCTTCTCGTGGCCGTGGCTGGCAGGCATGCCCCGGAAGTTCCAGCGCTTCATGACGCCCTGGAAGCCTTTACCCTTGCTCGTGCCCGTGACCTTGACCTTGTCGCCCGGAGTGAAAACGTCCACGGTCAGCTCTTGGCCGACTTCGTATTCGTCCACGCTGTCCACGCGGAATTCCCGCAGGTGGCGGTACACGCCCTTGTCGGCCTTGGCGCAGTGTCCGGCCTGGGGCTTGCTGGTCAATTTTTCCCTGAGCTGGTCAAATCCCAGCTGCAGGGCGTTGTAGCCGTCGGTTTCCGCATTCTTGACCTGGATAACAGGACAGGGACCGGCGGCCACCACAGTGCAGGGCACGGCGGTTCCATCGGAGTTGTATATGCGGGTCATGCCGAGCTTGCGCCCTAATATGCCGATAGACATGATCGACCTCAAAATCCTTTAGAGTTTGATTTCCACGTCCACGCCGGCGGGCAAGGAAAGCTTGCCCAGGGCGTCCACGGTCTGTTGCGTGGGTTCGAGCACGTCGAGAAGGCGCTTGTGAATGCGCATCTCGAACTGCTCGCGGGACTTCTTGTCCACGTGCACGCTCTTTTGGATCGTGTACTTGTGGATATTCGTGGGCAGGGGGATGGGACCCGCCACGCCCGCGCCGGTATTGCGGGCCGCATCCACGATCTCGGCCACGGCCTTGTCCAGAATGCGGTAGTCGTACGCCTTCAACTTGATGCGGATGCGGTCGCTGGAAACAGTTGCCATGATTTACTCCACGATTTCCGAGACAACGCCCGCGCCAACAGTACGGCCGCCTTCGCGAATGGCGAAGCGCAGGCCCTTTTCCATGGCGATGGGGGCGATCATTTCCACGTGGAAGGTCGCGTTG